>JADFON010000450.1 GCA_022562855.1 Candidatus Zhuqueibacterota bacterium
CCTTTGTAATAGAGGAATTTCATTGCTTCGTCTTCCACTTCGGCTCCCCGGACACCCGCGACCGTTACCGATTTTTCGGTCTTAAACGACCGGATCTCTTTGGTTTTATTCCCGACCTTTTTCCAGGTGTTAAGAAAATCTCCGGAAACTTTCAGTTTTTTCTTTTCAACCTGTTTTTCCTTTGTGTCCTGAGCGAGGGTAAAAGATGGCATAATAATGCACAACGCCAGGATGCCCGTTAATAATATCATATATTTTTTCATGATATTCACCTCCAAGGGTTTATTTGAATTCATTTAATTTCTATACTCATAAATTTCTCAATTTGTTCCTATTTCTTAACCGCCCGGTCTCAAAAATTTGAGAAGGTTCAACAAAGTTTTATCGATATCAATTGCTCTTTGGTATTCTGCGCCTGCTTCGGCAAGCCTTCCCAACAAGTACATTGTTATTGCGACATTTAAACGTACACCTGCATTATTCGGCATGAGTTGCGCAGCCTCATTGTACCTCTGCAACGCCTCGTCATATTCTCCACGAATAGTGTGAACTACACCCAAACCGTTAACCGCATCGCCCATATCCGGATTCAACTGGATCGCACGCTGAAACATATTTACCGCATCATCAAGCCTGTTAAATCTCAGGTATGCGGCTCCAGCATCATATACTGCGTCGGGATCATTCAATGATACGGCGCCCGCAGTTGCAAATTCCTGGAGCCGTGTATCATACATCTCTACATCGACGGTAACGAGTTCATCGATCAAAGCCTTGTCCGGTATCGTAATATCCTGTGCGGGCGGCTGACCGGCTTGATATGTCTGCATTGCCTCCGCCATGTTTATCTCATGGATATATCCCTGCGCCTTCCGGCGGTGATATTCCTCTGCACCGTTACGCCACGCCGCGCTGAATGTATGACCATACATCGTGGTTTCAACAGGAAACCAGATCTTTCCATTATATTCAACATAATCCGATTCATTATATGGTTGTCTCTCGATCTCATCCGGAGGTATTCCGCTGTCAAACATCAAATAGATGTGACCTGCGCCGGGGGCATCGACATCAAGCAAGATTGTTTCTATACTTAAATTTTCCAGGAGACTTGCGAACAATACCGTACAGTCGTCACAATCGCCGATCTTGCTGTTCAACATCTCTGACGGATACTGAATGTTATCGAATATCGAGCTGTCTGCCGCGATTAAATACCATGGAGTCTGCTGGTCTGCCTGGTAAACGATTCCATGTTTACCGAGAGCATCGAATAATACGGTCGCCTTTCCCAGGTTCGAATTGTTGTACTTCTCAACAAGCAGTGAGTTGTACTGCTGGATAACACTTCTCGCAAACCGGTCTACCGAAACATCTTCAGGTGTAACAAAACTGGCAACGCGTTCGGGGATGCTCCAGCTAATTTTATTTTTGCCCAATACGTACAGGGGAGCGAGGTTTCTTGTGATTACTTTTGTGTTTCTGTCCTGTTCATAACTTATCGTCAAAACAGGCTGAACTAAATTGTCATACGATGCTCCTCTTGACGCAAGAATCTCATTTTGGAGCGATATTCCGATAGGATAAGCATGAGTTGATTGCGGTTCAAGAACGATCTCCTCCTCATAAGGCTGTAGCGTCACGGTTGGGATATCAATCGTCACCCGGACCACAAGAGGTTGTTGAGAAGAGTTTTTCAGAACCACTTCTGCAAATTCCTCTTCGGAATATTTACGGTACAATGACCGGAACAATGGAACCGGTTTTATCATAGCGTCCTTGATAGAAACCAAGGAAGGATTATAATAGAACGAGACACCGATCCTGTGGGTGATATTCAGGTCGGGGTGGTCTTCTATAGCATAATCGAACTGCAAGAAACGGTATCGCGCGCTGAAACCTCCCGAGTAAATCGATGCAGAATAATTATCAATTTTATCTATATCTTTTTGGTATCCTCCACGAAGAGCAATGGTATTCATTAGCCAATATTCGGCTCCGACGTGAATCCTGTCGTCGATATCGGCTGCAAGCAGGAATCCTTCGAATGGGGTATACGAAGCGCCAAACCGGAATGTCTGCGGGAGAATTTCTTCGGATGTATCGTTATCGTAGGTAACCGATGTTCCCCCCAGGTCCAGCCCGACAACCGCAAAACGGAGATTCTCGACCGGATTAACAAGGATTCCAAAGTCAAACCCATACCCGTTTGACTTACCATACGAATTCCCGTCAAGAGTTATATCCGTATTAACAAATTTCAATTTTGAACCGACAGATATATTCCAGCCGGCAATTCTATGCAACCGCAGGGGATAGGCAA
>JADFON010000451.1 GCA_022562855.1 Candidatus Zhuqueibacterota bacterium
GAATCTGTACATTTAAAGAGAATTAATGCACTCAAACACATTTGTTTTCGAGTACTATCTAATGTACTAAAAATTACAATTTTAGTCAAGAATAACCTATTACTCAAGTTTCCTGTACCTCCAAGAGGGTTTCGCGTCGTACGGATAGAATTTCTGTAAATATTTTCGGAATGGCTCCTTAGATAGAGAGTATGATATCACTATTTGATATTAGAAATTCCCCTAATGGTTTTCAAATAAAAAGAAACGCCCCTAACATGTTAGAGGCGTTCATTCATAATTCTCGGAATATTTGAGATACTCTTACTTGATCACCACCATCCGTTTCATGTCGGTGAAATTGCCTGCCTGTATCTGGTAAAAATAGATACCGCTTGCCATGTCCGATGCGTCCCATTGTATCGAATGAAACCCGGCGCTGACCTGACCGTCGATAAGCAGCGCAACCTCCTGCCCGGCAGTGTTAAACACTGTCAACGTAACCGTTGACGCTTCCGGCAGTTGATACGAGATAGTCGTAACCGGGTTAAACGGGTTGGGGTAGTTCTGAGAGTTCCTCAATGAGTGGGTCAACCGCATTGAGGTTCCTGACCCGAAGAATGTGTATGTTTGACCTATCAGAAAGGGTCACGGTCTCGCCTGTCCTTATAACTTTGAACCTGTCTTCCGGTTTGAAATTCGGAAAAACTCTTCTAATTGTATCAACATTGCGCCTGTTAAAAACCGCGGCGATTCCTGGGCTTAGTACCGCAAGGTCTTGTATGGTGCCCTGAGTTTTACCTTCTGAAAACCTGAGAACCTCAGGGTCTACCTTGAGCACTATTTCCAATCTCGGATCGTTTTGCGCGAATAGTGAAGTGACGGTTGTCAAAACCATCAATACCGAAAAAAACAAAGTTAGAATATTATTTGCAATTAAGTTTACATGATTTTTATTTGACATTATATTACTCCTTATCGTTTCAAATGTGGTGTGATTTTACGTTCATTCTCAATTGATATCGGGAGCTTTTGTTAACTGCCGTATATTGTCGCCATTGCTATCCATGATCCACACAGTCCCAAGACCGAAGCCTTTTTTACTTTCAGGTGCGCTGATAAAAGCGATCTCCGTTCCATCCGGCGACCATGACGGATGTCCACCCACTTCCAGTTTTCTTGGCATAGTCCCGTTGGAATTCATGGTATACACAAATGTAGGACCTTCGGGTGAATGGGACGAAAATACGATCTTTTTCCCGTCCGGTGAATAACCGGGATATTGATTATCATTGCCCTCAACAGCATTGAGAGTGTCGGGCATTGTGGAGTCAAACGGAAAGTACCTGACGAATTTTTTGGCCGATGTTAAAGGTCCAACCCTTGTATAGGCGATTATTTCCTTGCCGTTTGGATGCCAACTTGGTTCAAATCCAGATCCTGGAATTGGCATGTTTTCTGACCCGTCCGATTTCATTATCCGAATAGCTGAAAGGCTTACTGTATCGGGGACGAAATTACGGTACGAAATCCATTCGCCATTTGGGCTAAAACCCGGAAAGGAATTTCTTCCACCGGTTGTAAGCTGCACTTTCTCAGCGACAATGATGGAATCTCCTGTGAATGGCGCTTTATAGATAATTCCGGATAAATCGTAGACCAGCCAGTTCCCGTCGCTGCTGAAACGCCCATATCTTGCAAACACGTCTAAGAGCTTTCTCTGGTCGCTTCCGTCTTTGTTCATGATCCACAGACCAATCAGTGATTTGTCTATAATAGCTCCTCCCGGCTTAGTATCGATTATACCGCTATGGTAGTAAACGATCTTGGTCCCATCCGACGTCCAGTTCGGGTATTCATTCACCGAAGAAAATACAGGATCGATATTAATGTCTGCTGCTGTTGGACCGCATGATAGTGGATATAACATCGACAACAACAGTGTCAGAATAATTGCGTATTTCATACATCATTCCTTTTGTTTCAAATGATGAACAGTAAGTTATTCAATTGGTTTTGATTGCATTGATTTTCTTGCACTTTCCCTAGTTACCCATACTCCAAGAGGCAAAGTATAATCACCAGTAATAAATCTTAGAGCCAAAACTGAACCTTGTTTTTTAATTTCATTTAATTTTTTTTCTTCTGGAGGCTCGTAACTTTCAGTATTAACAGCTGTTTTAATTGCGATCTTAGCTTGAGAGCTAGGGGTTTTGTCAAAAGTTTGATCAAACGATAGCTCTTTTTCTTTAATTTTTATCATGATTTCTTTGTAGCGATTATCAACTTCAAGTTTTTTTCTTTTAAGATCAAGATTTTTTGATTGAATTAATTTTACAGTT
>JADFON010000452.1 GCA_022562855.1 Candidatus Zhuqueibacterota bacterium
TATTTTGAAATCAGAGGTATCCATTCACGTATTTATACGCGCTATCGGATCCCTAATTAAATTCCTTCAGGGTACACAACACCGTTACGAATGATTCCGTGAAACTCTTTACCGGTCTTTTTCAATCCAAACCAGTTTCTTCGTCCAACGGGACGGAAGAATCCTGACACTCCGCGATCAATTCGGTGAAAGACGGTGTTTGTATTCAGCCACGTTGGTGCACAAACACAGACGTGTGCGGGAACACGACTTCGAAATAAACGTTTGATTCTATAAGTTCGCATAATTTACTCCAAATTGCTATCTACAACGATTATATCATCGAAATCACCATACATTGGCAACTGCATGCGATCGTACATTTTATCAATAACATCGTACGGTACGAATTTATCGCGTTTACTTTGGCGATCTTTAAGAACACTCTTTGTTACTGGAAACAGTACAGCGTTGATTCGAAAATCACGAGCTCGTGCAGGTGCCAACCAGCGGCGACGTGCTTTTGTCATCGTGTTCGTATTATCCAGGATAATAACATCATCCATTGCAATCAATCCAAGCAGATCGGTAGATTCGGGATTAACGGTCGGGTCGTCCGCGTAGACAATGTCATCGGAAATATAAATAGTCCTGGTTGTGGCGACTGTTACCTGACCGCTTACAACACCCTCTACGTAGATGTTCCTGTTTCCTGCAATTATGCCATTTGATGGAATCGGGTTAGTAAACCAGCTGCCGGAAGACCCGACTTTATATTTATATGTTCCGTCACTTTGAAATATCAGATAAAGAACACTATTGGAAACATAATGACCGCCGTTTTGCGCTGCGTTTTGCAATTCTGTAAAATCTACGCTAAGATTTATCGGGTCTGTACCGAAATTTGTACCTCCTAAAAACCGGGGATCGGTAAAACCAAAAGTTTCATACGTTGGGCTTACACTTGAAATGAGACCGTAAAATACCGGGGTGCCTGTCAAATTGAAACGACCGTTTGTGTGAATGGGACCGGATATGGTGTCTGAAGAGTAGAACCAGATTCCATCTTCGTTATCGGAGAAATATGAGAACCTCGAAAACCTGTCGCTTAAAGGCACAATGTCGATAATCGCCTTTACCGTATCGGATACACCGTAAAATAGTGAAGTTGACTTGATTTCCACCGTATTGCCGCTGATATCCGGTCTGCTAATGACGGAAACGTCAGCTATGCCGCCGCTTATCGAAATATTACTCTTATTGCCGCGCCAGGTTGGGTCCGAAATCAATTGTGTCATAATTGAATTTATTGCGCTCTCGGCAATGTACTTTGACTGAACGGCGGAATATTCTAAAATTGAATTTCCGACCGCTTCAGTGGCGGTGTCCTGGATATTCAGTTTGAAACCTCCGAAAAGTACAGTCATGCCTGCTAATATTATGATTACCGCTCTGCCCATGAGATATCCTTTTTATTTGTTAATAATATTTGCAAGGTAAATTCTCCACTGTCTGAAATCCCTGCTTCTTTCGTTATTATTTTCAATAAAATCCTCAACTAACAGCGATATCTCTACCGATCTTATGTCGTCTTTGATCAAGGTTTCGCTGCCGGATGAATCAAAGTAAATTAAAATCATCTTGCTATAATCAACAGAAAGTAAATTGTCCGTATCGTTTACAGAAGTCCGTAAAATGACAGGTATTGGATTGCCGTTGTTACCGGTTCTTTCCTCCTGGAAATATCGCACAGTGTCGACAGAAGCCGCGCCGTATGGATTTAAAAGAAACGTAAACCTCGCAGAATCCGCCTCGACAATAGCGTCTAACGAGTCGGGTATGTTCATTCCGGTCTTGTGAATATCGGAAGAAATAATTTCCGCTAACGCCGTCGCCTTGTTTTGCATGACCAAAGATCTGCTGAGAGAAAACTGAGCGTCATAAACTGTATAAAATAATGTTAATATGGCAAGAATCAATAAACTGCCGATTAATGTTGACCCGAAAATTTCAATGAGTGTATTCATATGGTTTATTTCCAATGACTGAATATATGTGATAATTGCAGCGAATCTTGTATAAACGGCGAAGTAACCACAACCTGAAACCGCTTGAAAAAGGTACGGCTGCTTATTTGGTTGTTCAAATTGCCTGAATCCACATACGCTACGGTTGTCGTGACGTAAAAGATTGAAAGCAGAGTATTGACAGAATCGGTGAAGTTATGAAAATCATCGACGTCATCGAAACCAGGGTATATTTCGCCCGGTTCGGCGCCAAGATTGCCCGGAGCAGTGAATGAATCCGGATCAAAGTTATCCTCATCCGCAACGGTAAATTC
>JADFON010000453.1 GCA_022562855.1 Candidatus Zhuqueibacterota bacterium
CATCAGAATTTCTTCATCGGAAGCGATGTTCAGATTTATCGGCACAAACAATTTCACAAAAACTTCACCAATTTGCTCTTCTTTTAGTGTTTTGGCAAGCAGTGTGTTAAAATCGGTCATGTTCAGGTACGGGCGGTTTTCTATTATGGTTTTGGCAAGTTCCGCATTGATATTGGATACATCCGCGAGTTCTTTTTCACCTGCGAGATTTGGATTCAGTACGTCTATATTTTTGCCGACCTGACCGAATGCAACCGTCGAAACGATCAATACAAGGACAAATGCGGCGGTCACTGCCGATATTTTTTTGTGATACATAATGCTACTCCTTATGGTTTTTGTTTTCTTTTCGAGATCGCCGATAAAACCGGATGTTTGTAGGTAAATGCCAATCCTAACAGCCCGAGTAATATCATTGTTCCGGGCGCAAGCGTGGGGGGCGTCGAACCTTTGATGGCTTCCCAGAAAAGGTCGAGTCCTCCAAGTGTCGGGTACATTTCCAGTTCAAATTCAGTGTTTGCTTTATAATGCAGCCATTGCCCGGTAAATCCACTCATAATGAATAGAATCATTGTCTGCTGAAAAATCCTGAGGCTCGCCGGTCCTTTTCCGACAACGAACCATATAACCACTACGAGGCTCAGTCCCATGAGAGCGAGAGGAATGAGCTGGAATTTTTCCTCCGTATGTTCGATCAGCAGCAATTCCGAACCGGCGCCGACGGTACCCAGCAAAAACAGGATCAAAAGGAATTTTCGTATAACGGGCAGCGCCGCAGTATCGGTGTCGACTTGTTTCGTAGAATCACTCATACAATATTCAGACTATCCTTTCGGTTTTAGAAATTGAAATCCCCCTTAGTCCCCCTTAAAAGGGGGAATGACAAAAAATAATTCCTCTTTGTCCCTCTTTGAAAAGGGGGGGATTTGAATAATTTCAGCGGAAAATAAAAAATATTTTCGAACGAAATGCCAACGTGGCAGCATAATAATCCGGGCATCGGCTCTTGCTGTGTTTGACGGTATACACTATATCAATTTAATTCTTCAACACCACTCTGTAGCGGGCTTTGTTATTTCTGACTTTTACAATCGCACTTTCTGCTTTTTCCATCGGCATTGATTCTGTTTTCGGTGTAATATTGTGCCTTGCGGCAAATTCAAGCATCTCCTGTATCATATAACGGCTGCCGATGTTCGAACCGCACACAGACTGCCGGTATATTATCAAGTTGCCCACAGGCACGCTGACATTTTCTTCCGGTTTACCGACAAAGCAGAGTTTGCCGGTCGGTTTCAGGATGTGGAGGTATTTTTCCCAATCGAGGTCGCTGTATACGGTGGATATAATAAAATCGAGGGACTTGCTTTTTTTGTTCAGCGCTTTTTTATCGGCGCTTGAAACAAAATGGTGGGCGCCGAATTTGCGCGCCTCTTTTTCTTTTTCCGGCGATGAGGAGAATGCGGTAACCTCGCACCCGTATGCGTTAGCGAACTGCAAAGCCATATGACCCAAACCGCCTATCCCGATTACTCCGACTTTCATTGGCGGAATAATACCGTACATCCTCAATGGCGTATAAACTGTTATCCCTCCGCACATCAGGGGAGCCGCAGCTTCCGACTCGAGACCGTCCGGAATCTTGAAGGCAAACCTGCTGTCGACGCGGACGGAGTCGGCGAATCCTCCGAAATTCCCCCCTGAACAGGTTGCTTTTTTCTTTGCACAGAGATTGTCACGTCCGGCGATACAGTCTTCGCAAACCAAGCAGGCTCCCGACTGCCAGCCGATACCCACCCGGTCACCTCTTTTCAGAACATTGACGCTTCTGCCTTTTACCGAAACCGTGCCGACAATTTCATGACCGGGAACGAGGGGATAGGTACTGCTGTGCCAGTCGTTATCGACAAGATGTACATCGCTATGGCAAACACCACAGTGCGTAACCTTGACCTCTACTTCCCACGCGCCAAGCTGTCCTGGATCCCATTGGTAGTTAACAAGAGGACTACCCACCTTTAACGCCGCATAACCATTGAGCATTTTTTTCCCGCACCCTTTCTCTATCTACAATTATCCCGAAGATTCGGGATCGGTTTAAATATATAACTATTCCCTTGTAACACTATTCGATTTATTTTTAAAAATAAAAAATCAGACCTGCCGTCCCGTAAAACGGCGGTCCCTCAATGGCGTTAAATCCTTCGGTCCTTTTGTAAAATAGCCTGAGAGCTGTCTCCGCATTTTCACTGATACTATATCCTCCCTGTAAACCGATTGAAATATTTCCGCCGGTGGTGCTGTACCATCCGTCG
>JADFON010000454.1 GCA_022562855.1 Candidatus Zhuqueibacterota bacterium
AATTGAGTACCGTAACAGTTACTGCAACCCGTGCTGAACGGTCGATTTACCTTGTGCCGCGAGCTATAAATTATATAAATCTGAGTTCACCTCGATCAGCGAATAGAGATCTTTCTCTGGACGAAAGCCTGAGACAAATCCCCGGAGTCTTTGTTAATAACAGGAATAATTTATCCCAGGGCGACAGGATAATGATACGCGGTATCGGCAGCCGGGCGCAATTTGGCGTGCGTGGTATAAAAGTATTGCTGGACGGCATTCCTTTGACTATGGCAGATGGGCAGACTCAGTTGAACAATATCGATTTGAGTTCAATAGGGGCAATCGAAATAATCAGGGGTCCAAGCTCGTCATTGTACGGTAACGCAGCAGGAGGAGTGATCAATATTCGTACCGAAAATGTCCGGGAAAACGTACTTACTTTTCAACCGGCGATAACATTCGGATCATACGGATATAACAAATGGCAGGGAAAACTCTCGGGCAGGAACGGTCCCTTTGATTTTTTCATCAATGTCAATAGGGTTGATTTGGATGGATACCGGGAGAATTCTTCGAGTGTTTTGTACAACTTTAGCACTATCGGACATTACCAAGTGTCGGGCAATACCAGAATAACAACAATATTTAACCTGTTTGATTCACCATATATGCTCAATCCAAGTTCTCTTGACAAATCGACCGCACAATCGAATCCGGAAAGCGCGAGGACGTTTGTTAAAAATCAGGGTGCAGGCAAAAAAGTTCAACAAGGACAGGGCGGATTATCTTTAAACCATACTTTGAACACCGGCCACTCTTTTGATCTTACATTGTACGGTCTCTGGAGGAAAATGGATAATCCCATTCCCGGAAGATATATTGATCTCGATAGAAGCGGATTAGGTTCACGATTTACTTTCAATAACGATTCTGCGAAAAATCCTTATAATATTGGCTGGAAAGCCGGAATCGATTACGAATTTCAAAGGGATAAGAGAAATGAGTTTGAAAACCAAGGGGTATTTTCAAATAGTCCAATATTAGAAGTTCCTGAAGATGAAATCCTGGACAGGGTGCAAAAAGGTCCGCAGCTAATTAGTCAGAAGGAACAGGTTTACGGGATCGGACCGTTTGCGGAAATCGAATATGCTTTTCATCCGAAATGGTCGGCTACCGCAGGAGGAAGGTATGATTATTATAATTTTCAAGTGAAAGATTATTTCAATATTACAAGCGCTGATAATTCAGGGAAACGGTCTATGGACCAATTCAGCCCAATGGCGGCTATTATGTACAATCCCGATGCACTGACAAATATATATGCAAATGTTGCAACCGCCTTTCAAACGCCAACGACCACAGAACTTGGCAACAGACAGTCGGGGGAGGGTGGTTTTAATCCTGGTTTACAGCCGGAGAAAATTTATAGCTTTGAAACGGGGATAAAAGGGTATTTGCCGGAATATTTTATGACATATGATTTTGCTGTATACTATACCAATATAAAAGATATGCTCATACCGTTCCAGATACAGGACCCCGGAAGTGAAGAGGTGTTCTTTCGTAATGCAGGAGAAGCGCGTAATATTGGGATCGAAGCAAGACTTCAATGGGACCAGTTTGACTGGGTGAGTGCTTCTGTAGCATACTCCCATATGGATTTTGTGTTCAAAGATTTTGAAGTAGAGCACACAGACGGACTTCGTCAACTTGCAAACAATAAAGTTCCCGGTGTACCGCCAATTAATTTGTTTGCAGATGTAATGTTCGTGCATCCTTCGGGATTCTTTAGCTCATTCGAACTAAAATGGGTGGACAAATATCACACGAATGATTTTAACGGTGATCCGGGAGGAAATGCAGAAGATAATTCGCTTTTTATTAACGACTCATATACTACCGTTGACCTGCGATTTGGATTCAATACCCGGCTTTTGGACGTTGATGCAAAGATATTTTTCGGAGTAGACAATTTGTTCGATGAGCGGTATAACGGGTCGGTAGTGCCAAACGCATTTGGGAACAGGTTTTTTGAACCGGCTCCGGGAAGAAATTCGTATGCGGGGATAACGTTTCCGATTTCAATTGCGAATTAATACTTTGTAATTTCGTTATATACTTCGTATTTCAATCGTACTCTATCTTGCCGGTTCATTAAAGTTTCAAAATAGTCATTCAAAATGGAATCTATTTTAGACTTTATTTTTACAAATTCCGGCAAAATACTGCTCAAATATCCATCGTCATTGGGAACGTAAATTTCTTTCATTCCCGAGCCAAACATTACTTTTAGAAACTGTGCATTTTCTTCCGATCGGCATTCGATAAATTCC
>JADFON010000455.1 GCA_022562855.1 Candidatus Zhuqueibacterota bacterium
TTGATTACCCTGCTGCACATTTAATTAGAATTAATTCATAAGTTTCCTTTCACTCCGATCCCGGTCTAAAATCATATTATTTAAAAAAGTTGCATTTTTACCCACATTTTACTATTATAGTGAAGTTTTCCTGTTAATTCATTGCAGCATTTCAAATTATTCCAGTTCTGTAAAAAGATATTATTTAAAAGAGGACAAATATATGTCAATTTTTATGAGATTTCACAAACCTATTCTCGCATGTATAATAATTGGATTAGTTATAAATATTACTGCATGCTCAAAGAAGCCCTTGCCGGATGGGGCGTTCCAAGGCGGAGTTGTTGTAAGCACCCAGAAAATTGCTTCCGAGGTTGGAACAGCAATACTGAAGAAGGGTGGAAACGCGGTTGACGCAGCGGTTGCAGTATCATTTGCATTGGCGGTGGTCCATCCTTCAGCCGGAAATATCGGCGGCGGCGGTTTTATGGTTATTAGAATGCCCGATGGAACCAGTACTACCATAGATTACCGTGAAAAGGCTCCGGCAAAAGCCCACAGGGACATGTATCTTGACGAAAACGGCGATATCGTGCGGGGTTTAAGCACAAGAGGCGCTCTTGCCGTTGGCGTTCCCGGTACGGTTGCAGGAACTTTGATGGCGCTGGAAAAATATGGAACGATGAGCAGGGAAGAAGTAATTCAACCTTCCATTGACCTTGCAGCAAATGGTTGGATACTGGACCGCCCGATAGGTGGTGACAGATTTAAGAGATTCCCATCGAGTGATATGGTGTTTAATAAGTCCGATGGAAGCTCCTATGATGAAGGTGAACTTTTTGTTCAAAAAGATCTCGCTAAAACACTGGAACTGATTGCAGAAAAGGGAAGTGATGGATTTTATAAAGGAACGGTTGCAGACCTATTTGTAAAAACTATGGAAGAACATAACGGTCTGATTACCCATGAAGACCTTGCAAATTACCAGGCATCGGAACGGGCGCCGGTTACCGGGAATTATAGAGGATATGAGATTATATCTATGGCGCCGCCAAGTTCCGGGGGAACATGCTTGATTCAACTGTTAAATATACTTGAGCGTTACGATATTGCCGAATTGGGCTGGAATACACCGGAGACGGTTCATCTTGTCGTTGAAGCTGAGCGCAGAGTCTATGCCGACCGGGCAGAATATCTCGGCGATTCGGATTTTTACGACGTCCCGGTTAAGAAACTTCTTTCAAAGGGATATGCCGATATAAGATCAAAAGATATCGACACGTCTCATGCGACGCCGAGTAATGACGTAACTCACGGCGATGTAGACCAACTCCCGATTGAAAGCGAAGAAACCACCCATTATTCTGTTGTCGACAAAAACGGAATGTCGGTTGCAGTCACGACTACACTCAACGGGGGTTATGGAAGTTTACTTGTGGTTGACGGGGCGGGATTTCTGTTGAATAATGAAATGGATGATTTTAGTTCAAAACCGGGTGAGCCGAATATGTATGGTTTGCTTGGCAGCGAAGCCAACGCGATCGAGCCGAATAAGAGAATGCTTAGTTCGATGACGCCGACAATAGTGGCTAAAGACGGCAAAAACTTTATGATAATCGGTACTCCGGGCGGCTCAACCATAATTACGACGGTTCTACAGTGCATTATGAACGTGATAGATCACGGAATGTCTATCCGGGAGGCGGTAACAGCGCCTCGTTTTCATCATCAGTGGATGCCCGACAGGATCGATCATGAAGAGAAAGCATTTACCGATATAACGATAGCGAAACTCGAAGCATTAGGTCACACACTGAGAACTCGCGGTATCGGCGACGCTCATGGTATTATTATCGATCCTGAAAACGGATGGTTTTTTGGCGGAGCCGATCCGAGAAGCAGGTCAAGCGCCGTAGCGGGATATTGAGAAAAGTTTAAAAGAGATGGCGAAAAAGACTGATAAAATATTGATGCTTGTGACAGCAGGTTCAACGGAGGAAGCGTCAAAAATAGGCAAGTCGATTGTTGAAAAGCGTCTTGCCGCATGTTGCAGTATCATACCCGAAATTCAGTCGATATATTGGTGGGACGGTAAAATATCGGAAGATGCAGAAGTATTATTGTTGATAAAAACGGTAAAAGCCGCAGAAGCAGAATTGATTGAAACTATAAAGGAATTGAACAGTTACGAATTACCGGAAATGATCAGCCTGCCAATGAATAGCGGCTATGACAAGTATTTTAAATGGATTGATGAGAATGTTATCTTGAAGTAAAAGTTGATTTAAAAACACCATAACAGTTATTTTTTGGAAGGAGAATAT
>JADFON010000037.1 GCA_022562855.1 Candidatus Zhuqueibacterota bacterium
AAAGTCGAAAGCGGCAATTCTTTGCCCGCAGAAGTGGCGACAGTGATCGCCTTTAATTGGTGAAGCGTTTCCCTGTCCTCTTTTTCCAATTGAATACGGACGTCGATCTCTTTGTCTTCGGCGTGGTAATCCGGCAGATTCAATCCGCGCACAACATATGAAACTATTCCCGCTATCTCTTCGGGAGAGACGCCGTATTTTCGGGCAAGAACTCTGTTGATAACAAGATGTACCTCATTTGACGTTTCCTGCAAATCGGTTTCAATATTGAGAAGCTGCGGCAGTCTCTTGAGGCGGCGTTCGACCTCCATGGCAAGGGGGATCAGGGTTTCTGTATCCCTTCCATACACATACACGGAAACCGCTTTGTCATTATCTTCATCTTCCCACCATTGCGTACGAATCTCTACACCGGGGTACTTCGGAATGTTATCCTTAATATCTATCAGTATTTCTTCCCGTGTTAGAGTCATATCATTGGATAAACCCAATGATCTACGGGTATTCTTGTAAAAAACATACCACCATGCGTTGTTTTCCAACGGTTCTAAGTATGCGCGAATCATGCCGAAATTATACATAAACCGGGTATCGATAGTCTTTATGCTGTATTTCTCCTGTCTCTCAAAAAGATAATCCTCGAGCGACGTCATAAGCCGGTCGGCTTCCCCGAGATTGTAATTGTCAGGCATTTCCACAAACAACCGGAAATCGTTGATATTACCCTCAGAGGAATCAGTTTTCTTCATTAAATTAGCCGGAATCTGTATACTCATGATTACGGCAAGACCGATCAAGGCGGTATCGAGCCTGTGGGCAAGCGTCCACCGGAGCATCCGTTCATAAAAATTTCTGCCGGACGATATTATTTTTGCCTCCGTAACGTGCTTCTTTACCGGAAGACGGTTTGCAATGAGTGGAATAAACACTAAAGCGACCAGCAAAGAACCCAGCAGGGCAGACATGATCGGGACGCCAAGACGGAGCATGTAAAACCGCATCCCGCTGTTGTCGTTCATGAGAATAAGCGGCATAAACACAACGATTGTGGTCAATGTCGCCAATGTTATTGCAGTCGATACTTCGCTTGCCCCTGTTAATGCGGCGGTACGCGGATCATCTCCTTTGAGTCTTCGCCGGTAAATGTTCTCTACAACAACGATAGAATTGTCTATAACAAGCCCGACACAGACCATCATACCCATCAGGGTCAAAAGATTTATCGACCACCCGATAAAATACAATACGACAACAGTTATGACCAATGAAAGTGGTATACCCAAAGTTATCAGCATTGTCATTCGAATTCTTCTGAGAAAAAACAATAGGATTAAAAAGGCAAAAAATCCTCCCCATAAACCGGCTTCCCCAAGATTGTTGATAGCGTTCTGTATAAATGAACCCTGGTTGAAAAAGAGAGTAATTTCCATATCTTTAAGTCGTGGATCGTTCATGATCTCTTCTTCAAGAACTTGGAGAGCCCGTTCAGACAAATCGAGTGTGTTAGCCATCGACTCTTTCATAACAGCTACACGAATCGCCGGCTTTCTGTCGATTCGCTGTATCCATCTTTTCTCCGGAACGTCGTACCTGACGGTCGCAATATCCTTGAGCTTCAAATCCCTTCCGCGGATCGGGAGATTCCGGATTTGATCAAGATCGGTAAAGTTACCGAGAGACCGGATATAAATTTTTCTTCCGCCTTCCGACAGATACCCGCTTGGCATAGTGAAATTATCACTTTGCAGGCTTTGAATAAGCGGAAAAACATCCACACGCAGGGCACGAATCTTATCCTGATCGAGATCGATGAGGATCATCTTTTCATAGGTGCCGTAGAGTTCGACTTTTGCTACCCCGTCAATCCTTTCGAGCGGTTTTTGTACAAAACTCTCGATGAGGTAAAAAGGATCTTCGAAATCTTTTTCAAGGATTATTCCGAAAAAGAGGATAGGTTCGTCATTATTGCTGAACGAGTTTACATAGTATCGTTCAACATCGGACGGCAATTCCGCCATAACCCTTTCCATCCTGTCCCTTACCTGGTTGTACGCAAGGGTCATGTCGGCATTTTGTTTGAAAGTAATCCATACAACCGAACCATCGGTGCCGCTGCTTGAATTAATATTCGTTATATTCCTGACAGTCTGCAAGGATTCTTCCACAGGTCTTGTAATTTTCTCCTCGATTTCATACGGATTTGAATTCGGATAGGGAATGTTTACAAACAAAAACGGGGGTGTAAATCCCGGGGGAAAGAGTTCAATCGTTATCTTTGTATACGCAATTACGCCGACCACCAATAGAGCGGCAAAAGCCATCAGAATGGTTACGGGGCGGTTTATTGACAAATTAGCTAAGAACGATTTTTTTTCCATAATATTTTATAATTTAGCTGGGATTCGTTTCAAATTGATTGATAATCTCAATCTAATATATATATAAACTACAACATAAAGCTGCAATAATTAATCTTTTCTGTCAACAACCGCATACATAGTCGGAATAACGATCAGCGTCAGTAACGTAGAACTGATCAGCCCGGCAATAACCGTAAGAGCCATAGGCGTCCGGATTTCAGCCCCTTCTCCAAGACCAAGCGCCATCGGTAAAAGTCCTAATACGGTTGTCGCCGTTGTCATCAGGATCGGTCTGAGCCGTACCTTTCCGGCGGTTATTATAGCGTCCACCTTATCCAAACCCCGCCGCCTTAGCTGATTGATATAATCAACTAAGACAATAGCGTTGTTGACCACAATTCCCGCTAACATGATCAACCCGATAAAAACAACAACGCTTATGGAAATTTCCATCGCATAAAGAACAACAATAACACCGATAATTGCAAGCGGAATGGTGAAAAGTATTACAAACGGGTGAATCAGGGATTCAAACTGGGACGCCATGACTACATATATAAGGAATATGGCAATAATAAGAGCAAATTGCAGACTGGCAAGCGATGTCTGCATTTCCTTATTTTGACCGGTAATAGAAAAAGTAAAATCATCCGGTTTTGATATTGTCTTTAATGTGCGGTCAATTATCTCCGTAATCGATCCAAGGTCGACTCCGGAAAGATTTGCAGTGACAAGCGCAGACCTCTGCTGGTCGATACGCCGTATTTCACTTGGTCCCTCATTTATAGTGATCGCCGCTACTGCCGATAACGGAATCGGTTTTGAACCGCCCGGATTAATAACCATCCGGTACAGGTTTTCAAGATTTGCTTTGTCTTCTTCGCGGACCCTGACTAAAATATCGATATTTCGTTCCTGGTCCCTGAATTCCGTGGCTACTTTCCCCTTGACCTTGTTCCGTACAATTGTGGCGACTTGAAAAATATTCAGGTTGTTTTTCGCCAGCTTTGTCCGGTCATATATAATCTGGATTTCCGGGTTTCCCCTTCTGATATTTGATTTTACATCGGTCAATCCCTCGATTTTCGAAAGCTCCGAGACAACTTCGTAGCTCACTCTTTGCAGCAATTCAAGGTTATATCCTTTGATTTCTACTTCTATCGGGGTCTTAAAACTGAAAAGCGCAGGTCTTGAGATTTTTGCGGTTACCCCGGAATATTTGGATAGTTCCTTTCGAATCGCAGTCATTGCGCGCTCTTCTTTTTCAATAAGGTTTCCGCCGTCCTGAAGTAGGGTAGTAATTCTTGCAGTATGCTCACCTTCCTCAGATAATGATTTTGAACTGTTTAATTCAGTCCCGATTGCCGTACTGACACTTTTGGCGTCCGGCAAATTCCGGACAAAATTCTCTATCGGCAGAATGTATTCCGCCGTCCTCTCTAATGGTGTGCCGATAGGATATGACAGCTCAATAGTAAACTCTCCCTGATGAAGTTCCGGAATCAACTCCTGACCGATATTCGGGAGAAGGTACATTATGCATAAGACAAATAACCCGCCCGCAGAGGTTATCACCGCGCCCTTGTTTCTTATGGCGCCGCCGACTATCGCCGGATAGACGGCGCTGATTTTAGTATATACATAATTAAACAAACCAAGCGATGGGACAAGAACGATCATGGCAACCGTAACGAACATCAAAATCACGGCAAAAATCACGGCAAGAATGGACTGAACAATCAGGATAAATAACTTTGCAACAAGCGAAAAGTAAGTATGTAACATAAAACGTAGAATAACATACAAAGCCCCAACCGGAAAAGTTATCCGGGATAAAAACTTTTTTAAAAATCCATTTCTTTTTTTAACCCAGCTAATGTAGGAAACATAATCCGCTTTAAAAATCGGATATGAGGGAAAGTGGAGAAAATCAGCCCAGAATAATTCCGACCACCCTTTTGGCAATATATGTTCTTTTTGCACAGCTTTATCATCTTCATTACTACCGGCATCCGGTGAGAGGTTTCTTTTGAAAAGTCTGGCAATTGGAAACGCCAAGCCCTTCAACAAAGATAATACCCCTTCTAAAGTTAAAAGAATTAAAGTCGAAACCGATTGAACGACCTTTAATAATATTTCAGTCAAGGCTAATAGTACTATAACCGGAACTGAAAGAAAAAGACCTGCCGCGTTGGCGATCGATGATTTTTCATTCAATTTATTGAGTTTATCTCTCAGTTTTTCAAATGCTCTAAACCGCAAATAATCAACGGATTGAAGCTGATTTAAGACCGACCCCGAACCGGGGTCGGGAAGCTGTCGGGATGCGAGCATAGGAATAAAAAATAACGCGGCAAGGAGTGACGCAAGAAGAGAGAATACAACTACAAGCGCCATATCTCCGAATATTTGTCCTGCTATACCCTCGACAAAGACAATAGGAAAAAACACGGCGATCGTGGTAAGGGTCGATGCAATGACCGCGCTGCCGACTTCTCCGACCCCCCTGACCGCAGCTTCGATTACAGAGTCTCCTTCTTCGCGGCACCGGAATATCGATTCCAGGACAACAATCGAATTGTCAACCAGCATGCCGATTCCAAGAGCTAAACCGCCAAGAGACATTATATTTAACGAAACGTCAAACATATACATCGGTGCAAATGTAGCGATTACCGATACGGGGATAGTCAGACCGATAATAAAAGTGCTTAAAATATTCCGGAGGAAAAAATACAATACGATAATCGCAAGTAAGCCTCCGATTAAGGCAGTATTGCGGACTTCATCGATAGAACTCTTGATAAATACAGACTTGTCGGTTAATGTTTGAATTTGTACACCTTCAGGCAAAGAAAATGACAGGAAGTTCGTCATCCGCTTGAGAGTTTCAGAATCGGCTTCTTCCGCTTCTCCGGAGTTTAAATTGTTTACAAACTGTTGCTGCGTTGGAGTGCCGAAAATCCGTAGCCTGACCTGCTCCGCAACAGAGACGATATTTGCATCGGCTTCTTTGTATATCTCTATATCTACGCTTTCATTCCCGTTGACCCTTGTTATTACTTCTCGTTCCTTGTTCGTTTTGAACACGCTTCCTATATCTTTAATACGAATATCCGCCCCGTTTCTTGTTCCGATTATCAGGTTGCTGATTTCGTCAAGTGTCTGGAATTCGTTCAGAGTTCTGACAAGATATTCGGTGTCGCCTTCCTTGAGATTCCCCCCCGCAAGGTTAATATTTTCCTGCGATAAACGCTGGTTTACCTCATCTATACCGATATTGAGCACGGTAAGCTTTTCTTCGTTGATCTCAACACGGATTTCGTCCTCAAGCCCCCCTTTAATCTTTACCGCCGCTATGCCTGACAAGGTCTCAAGGTCGCGGCGGATGTCCTCATCCGCGATCCTCCTGAGCGTGAAAAGGTCCATATCGCCGTATATACCCAAAGTCATTATCGGATCGAGTGTTGGGTCGTATCGTAAGATAAGCGGACGTTCGACATCCAAAGGAAGAAAGACCTGGTCAAGTTTTTCACGAACATCCTGGGTTGCAAGATTCATATCCGTATCCCAGGTAAATTCCAGGATAACATCGGAAAAACCCGCCTTGGAAATCGAACTGATGCTTACAAGATTGTTGACGACGCCAAGCGTCTGCTCCAGCGGACGCGAGATTATTGTCTCTATCTCCTCCGGCGCCGCTCCTTCATATTCTGTCCTGACGGTAAGCGAAGGATAGGTAATATCCGGCATAAGGTTCATTGACAGCCGGTAGTAGGAGATTACCCCAAAAACAAAAACCGCCACGACAATCATTAAAATAGCGATCGGGCGGGTTGTGGTTACACGGTATGTTTCTTTTATGATTTTTTTCATATATACAAAGTTAGGCGTTTAGGAAATAAAGGAGGAGTTTATTTTACAAACGAATTCCCGGACATTACTTTTACCTTTGTATTGTCCTTCAGACCGCTTTGACCGACTATTATAATTTCTTCATTCTCGGATATTCCACTGACCGCTTCAACATACAGTTCATCGGATACACCGGCTTTCAGCAGCACTTTATATGCAGTGTTGTTTCTTACGGCATATACAAAAGGCAGACCGCTTTCATATACGATTGCATCTTTTGGAACGGCTGTAATGTTTTCATGGATCGAAGTTATGATACGTAAAGATACAAACATTCCGATGCGCATTAGGTTCCGGGGGTCGGTAATACCGATCGTGACCTTAAATGTTCCGCTGGATGGGTCTACAACGGGGCTGATGCGTTTAATTGCTCCTTGAAATTTCTTTTTGTCTAAGAATTCTGTAATAATAACTGCCTCCTGCCCGACCCTGACCGCATTGATCTCTTTTTCCGGAATAAAAACACGGATTATTTTATCGGAAGTATCCACAATTTGAAATAATTTAGTCGAATTCAGAATACGGTCGCCGTTTTTGACAAAACGTTCCGAAATTACGCCGGCTATCGGCGCGGTAACCCGCGTATAGCTCAAATTCTGCTTGGCTTGTTTCCAGATTACTTCAGCCTCCAGGAGGGTGAATTTCGCATTGTCATACTCGACTTCACTGATAATATTATTGTCGAACGATTCCTGAACTCTTTTCAGTTCGGATTCCTTCTGCCTGTACGCGACCTCAGCTCTCTCTTCAGCGAGACTCAATTCCTTATCATCTAAAAGCACCAAAAGCTCATCTTTATCAACACGCCTGCCTTCTTCCACATGAAGTTCGGTTACATTTCCCGGTATCTTCGAATACACATCAACCATACTCTCTGTCTCAACAGTGGAGCTAAGCAAAATATAAGACGACATCGTGCGGGGAGTTAGTTTTATGGTTTCAACCAATACCTCGGTGCCTGCTGGTCCGCTGTCCGAAGTTTCTTCCTTTGTTCCATCCCCGTTGGATTCCTCGACAACACTGCCCTCGCTTTGTTGAGTACTGCATTGGAGGGCGTATAGCGCCACCAAACTAACTACACAAAAGATCAACATCCCTCTTAAACGTAACATCTATGTACTCCTTGCTGTATAGCAACACTTTGTAAGAATTTATTTAGCTTCAATCAAAAAATTTTAACCAAATCCAATATTATTTTTAGCCTGCACTAAAAATATTTTTATACAAGACAAATAATGAGCATTAATCCGGAGCTATAGAGATTGTGGATCAAATGGTTCTATGTAAAATTATTAATGTATACGTCTTTTATGTCTGCATGTTACATATAATTATTGATAATGTGAAAATGCATACATATTAGTTAATTTTATGATTGAAAAGTCAAAAAGTTCAAATTTGCTTTTATTTGGTACAATAATAGTGTCGAAATAATCATGTTTAATTACTAATAGTACTTTTGTATTTTCCAATGAGACCGGTGAACTTCTATCGATTAAAACGGTAATAAAAAACACCGGAAGGGGAAAGCTCAATAACAGGGCGCTGGAAACCGGTTCACATCTTAATTGGACAGTGATCGTTTAACCCGATTTGATCCGGGAGCTTTACGTGGGTAAGGAAAATGAATTTGAACTGCATGTACAGACTGGCGCCGACGCGGGATCCGGGGATATGATCCTGTTACATTAAGAACCGAAGCAAAAGCGGATAACAGAAGAGCAAAGGAGTAATGACAGGGATATTCGGATACATGTCAAGGTGTTTGCAAATGTTTAAGGAACTTTAGTACCGGTCGGTTTGTTATCAGTGATTATTGTCGGATTTATCATAGTCGGAATCAAGCCGGTCAAAAGGTAAAGTCAGACAATAAAGTACATAAGTTTCAAGGATTATAATGGAAACTTGAAAGCGCAGTAATGATAATGAAAAGTCTCCCAAAAAAAGATGAAAATAATATAATTTGTATGAAACTTTTTGTGTCTAAAGGCGTACTATTTAAAAGAAATAATCAAGTAGTTGAATTTCTGAAGAAGCATTCAGGATTTTCAACGGGATTGACTATTGATCTTTTCAACTACTAACTTACATTGAGATCCCCTTAAGCAGCCCTCTTCTGTCTTCGGACAGAGGGGGGTTTTTTTTCATTGACATATCTGTTTTTTTTATTCACTATTGTTTCTTGTTTTTACGTGAATAGACTATCATCCTATTATTGAGAAAATAAAACCTCGGAAATCCATATCTAATCTTAGATTCAAATCGAACTGACAAATTGTATTTTTATTTTTGAGAATTTTGCCTAACGATTTTTATTATTCTTGCAAAAAATATTTTCATTGAATATATTGAGTTGGTGTAAATTTAATTCTTTTTAATTTCTAATAGTTCTCTGGGCGCTATTCTGTTCATCATACTTTATGGGTAATCAACCAAAGAAATAATTCTTTGTCGAAATATAGATCGTTTCAACTATTGATTTCCCAAATATCATGAGCTTTTCAGGCATGATTTTTGCAAATGAAACATAGGTAGAAATAACTGATATATTTGCAAGTATTGAAGTTACTGCTCAGGCAAACATATTATATTTGGGAGATGTGAGATGAGGGCGCTAAAGACTCTTTTTATTACTGCGGTTATTCTAATTCTCGCTAACAGCAATGGTCTTGCACAAAAAACCGCTAAATATGTTGGGGTAGGGCGGTGCCAACTCTGCCACAGGAGTAATGCTAAAGGCAATCAGTTTAAAGTATGGCAGGAAAGCCGGCATTCAAAAGCTATTGAGACTCTGGGAACGCCCGAGGCGAAAGCGATTGCCGATGAGATGGAAATTGGCGATCCGCAAAAAGCCGGCGAATGTCTTCAATGTCACCAGACCGCGCATGGTGTTGATGCCGATTTAATAGACAAAGGATTCAAACCGGGACTCGGCGTAGAATGCGAATCCTGCCATGGACCCGGTAGTTTATTCAGGGTCGCTTCTGTCATGAGCGCATCCAAATTTAAAGCCGATCCCCAGGGTACCCTTGATACGTTTATCGCCAATGGGCTGATAATACCCGACGAAAAGACCTGTATAAAATGTCACAATGAAAAGAGCCCGACTTTTAAAGGCTTTGATTTTGAGGAGTACTTTGCAAAAATTGCTCATCCGAATCCTCAAAATCCGTTAAAGAAAAAATAACTGCCGGTATTACAATCTTAATTGAAATTCTCATCGGCATAAGCGCCGGCACAATAGCGCAGTCGTTATTCTATATCTCTTTATTTAAAGTTTCTGTTCATATGGAGATCAATTGCAGTAAAATTGCATCATCGCGTATGACATAGTCATTCACGTCCCGCCACGTCCCGCCACGTGAGTGGTTACTATGTGATTAGGGATGCCTCCCCTATCATTTCTCGGGGCCTGCCCCATGAAAGAGGGTCACTATGTGTGATTGGGATGTCATAAGGAACCCTATCGTGGCGCTATGTGAGTGACCACTATGTGGCGGTTTCTGACATTTCGGCTAAAATTAAGACCGGAATAAAATAATTTCTGTTCAGAGTATTGTGAAAGTGTAGAGTTCTCGATGCCAGGTCACAGAATACATCGCATACTTGCAAGTATTTCCCTTATTATCATCGCTGCCGGCTGCAGCGAACTCCGAAATAACAATCCCGTCATATCCATCCCTCTGCCTTCATATGAATCCGGGGTAAAGCAAATACTGGAGATGCAGTGTGTCAGTTGTCACAGCGGCGTTTTACCTGACGGCGATTATGATCTCAGCAGTTTTATAGGAATACTCGATACGGGAACCGATGATATCCCAAATGCTATTCCCGGTGACGCTTCAAGTGTCATTTTACAAAAAATCGGTTCATCGGGGAGCATGAATAAATATATCGGATCTCAGGAAAATGAGAATTTGTTGCATAGGTGGGTCATTGAAGCGCGTATTGGACTGCGGAATCCGACCGCGCACCTTGATGGCTGGACGAATCCCGCAGATAAAGAAAATTTTCATGGTGTATTTCTGCAGCGTACGAATTGGAATATTGCTGCCTGCATGGAATGCCATGGGACTGATTTCAAAGGCGGAATAGCCGAAAGACCCTGCCTGGTTTGTCATACCGAAACACCGACCGACTGCACCACATGCCACGGCAGGAGTTTTAATCCCTCGGCTGCCCCTCCCAAAGATCTTCTCGGTAACGTAACAACCGTAAGCAGGGGAGTAGGCGCGCATGAAACACATTTGAGCGGAGGTAATTTTTCAAAAAAAGTTGAATGTACGGAATGCCATACAGTACCTGCACGATATGACGACGAAGGTCATATAGACGACACCCCGAATGCCGAAGTCATATTTGGTGAGTTTACTGCACAGTTTGAGGGCAGGCTCGGCGCTTCTCCGGTAAAACAAGACCTCACCTGTGCAAACGTATATTGCCATGG
>JADFON010000456.1 GCA_022562855.1 Candidatus Zhuqueibacterota bacterium
AAACCCATTAACAAAATCAACGCAACAAACGGAATGTAACTCCCCCTGTAACGCATGCAGGATAACGCTGACAGTACACCAACATAAAACAGAGGCAGTATAGCCAACCGGTACAGTGAACTTATCGAGAAGATTGCCCCCGATAATTTTAATCCGGTTGCTAAAAGCGCCAATCCGGCAATCGGCAAAACAACCGGCAGCAGCAGCAATATAAGGGGACGTTTTTCATCCTCTCTATTATTTTTTATTACGGTAAAATCGTACCGCATCGAAATCGGTAAGTTCATTATTTTCCATTGTTGAAATATGCCAGCTGTTTTGCTTTTGCATAAATATCCCTTGCCGCTTCTGCCGCGGCGCCTCCCCCGTACCCGCCATTTTCAACAACAACCACTACAACCATTTTCGGTTTGTCTGCGGGTGCAAAAGAAGTAAACCAACTGTGAGATTTTTTTGTGCCGGTTTCGGCGGTCCCTGTTTTTCCGGCTACGTTTAAACCGGGAACATTTGCCCTGTATCCGGTGCCGGACGCAACCACCTTCCTCATCATGTTTCTCAGTTTTTTTGCAGATTGAGAAGTCATCGCTTTTCCGTTGGTTTTACGAAACCTCCCAAGCTCAATCACCGGTTTGTACAAATCGCCGCCATTTGCAATCGTAGATGTCATTAAGGCAACGTGCATCGGGGTTACCAATACTTTATACTGCCCTAATGCAGACCAAATCATCTCCTCCTCTGTCATGGAGACGGGTTCCGGAAAAACTGCATGTGCGATGACCAGAGCATTTTGAAGTATTTTGTTAGAAGTGTTCCAGGAAACGCTCGAATTGAATCCAAATTTTTTAATTTGCTTTCCTAACATACCTGCTCCAAGTTCAGCGGCTAATTTGGCGAAATATACATTGCTCGATTTTTGAAGAGCTTCATCCATTGTCAATCTGCCGTGTCCCGGCCAATATTCCCCTCTCATATTATAAACACTAAACTCATTATCATGTATGATTTTTGCTGCCAATTTTGGAGTGAATCCATCGGGACCGGATATATATTCCGGAAAGAGATTGTTTTCAATTGCAGCAGCTGCAAGGATCAATTTCATAACCGAACCCGGTGGATACAAGCCCCCAAGAGACCTGTTAAACAGAGGAGCCTCCTCCGGTCGCGCTAAAATCGAACGCCACATTTCTTCAGAATCCGCCGCTTTGGGAGAGAAACCAGGTGAACTTACGAGGGCAAGCACTTCCCCGGTATTCGGATCCATGACTATAACCGCGCCTTTTCTACCGCGCATTGCTTCGTAGGAAGCGGTTTGCAACCGGCTGTCTATCGTTAAATAAATATCGTTCCCTTCATGCCGGAATTCCATTATACGGTTTGAAAATGCACTCACGATATTATTTACATAGCCCGCTTGGGAACCTATCAGCGTTCGCCGGAATACCCCTTCAAGACCGGTTCTCCCGCGTAATTTACTTGAATACCCAACGAGATGTCCCGAACTTTCTCCCAAAGGATAGCGCCTTTCGTATTGACCCAATTCATTCCGTTCAGAATACGCTAACGCACGTTCTGCCAGACCGCTTCTGTCAAATATCGAGCCCTTTCTTATACTCTTTTCCCATTCCCACGACCTGTTATCAAAAATCGATATCATTTCGGCTAAATCTTCACCGGGGTTAAGCTGTAGTTCAGCCTGAGTCGCCACCAGCAATCCGAAAAAGACGATTGTAATACAAGTAGTCGAATAAAAAAACAACCTGCCGCCAGGTTTAAACCTCCGTTTATCTGGCAAAACACTAAGCAGGAACAAAACTATACCGGCTACAAGAAGACTTCCTATAAACAAATAATGTCCAATTAAAAAAAGTCCATACATAATTTCAGTCTTTTCTTGAAATCTTTGTCATAAAAATTGATTTACTGTTTATACTTTAATACAATCTCAAAAACCCCTCCAACAACAAGGATTATTGGGAGTCCGAAGTCGTAATATTTATTTGGTTCCAATCTCACTCCCCGAACATAAATACCGTTCCTGCTTTGCAAATCTTTTACAACAACCTGTCCGGGTTTCTTGATAATAAAGCAGGAATGCAGTAAAGAAATATAAGGATCATCGAGTTGAATTTGGGCGTCAAGCGACCTGCCAATAAAGTAATTTCTACACATAGCAATATCTTTGAACCTAAGACAGCCTTCGCCGTTGGTTCTATAGGTTGCTGCTATGATCCGCGATGGATTAGGACGATGCGAAGAAACCCAACCGCAAATATCGAGACCATTATCTTTTC
>JADFON010000457.1 GCA_022562855.1 Candidatus Zhuqueibacterota bacterium
ATACGGTTTTCCTTTCTATATTATATATGTGCTGGTTTATATATTGACAAGATGCAATTTTAAGCTGTAAACTCGCAGCGTGAGACGTCCCTCATTACGTAGTGAACACTCACGTGCCGGAAATAGATCATGAATTGACTATCGACCTATGAAATTACAATATAAAAAAAATATATTAAAATTAAAGCATTAATTTCAAAAAGTTTTTATATAAGGAGATTGCTCTAATTTGATAATTAATACAATTTATCCCGCTTTAAATTCACCTATTGTTTCTGCTTGCTTAAAACTCAGCCACCCGTTATATTGGAGTTAACTTTTAAACAGAGAGGTTCTCCCTGAATTCAAGAATTCCGTTTTGCTTTTTACTTGCGACTATATCGCCTTTATTTTTCTGCGGGGGTCAGCAGGAAGCGTTATTTACGGTCGAAGAAATTGACGGTGTCCGGTATGTTCATAATGTAATCTCCGCCTGGGGCGGCGAAGCCGGGATAGAGCTTGAATTTGTTCAAAAGATAGGCGACCTGGATGCAGAGCATGAGAATTACCAGCTATTCAATCCGAGGGATGTGGTTGTAGATAATGAGGGGAACATTTTTGTTTCGGACGTAGGAAATCACAGAGTTCAAAAATTCTCCTCCGATGGACAATTTTTGTTTTCGTTTGGCAACGAGGGAATGGGACCGGGTGAATTTACGGTTTCTAACAATATTGAAATCGGTCCATCGGGCAATCTCTATTTAGCGGCTATCCGCAAGCAGAGATTTATTGAATTCGATAGTAACGGTAAGACGCTTCGAGAATTTAACGCCGAGGGAATGCCAACACAACGAGAGCTAAATCTTTCCCCTCTTGGGTTCTATTTTGTGGGTCCGGTTACAAGTGAGTTTTATATAACTTCAAACAGTACTATTATATTTAAGGATATGTCCAATTTCGCTACACTGAGAATTCACGATTTGAATGGTGGATTTTTGAAAAGCTTTGGAGAAACGTATACATTCGAAGATGAATTTTTTAATAGATATGGTAATGAGGTCAGTTTTACCGTAGATAAGGCTGGATTCATATACAGCACGTTCAATTTTCGAAACAGGATAGAGAAGTTTTCGTCCGATGGCGAACTGTTGATGCGGATTGACCGGGCAACCGGATTTGAGGAAACCTCAGAAATCTTGATGACTCCAAGGTCAATTCAGGCAATCCGGGAAAGAACAAGCCAGTTATTCAACAGGGTTTTAGAAAATTTTAACGTACCGGACATCAACATATTTTCGTCTGGAATCGCGATTGACGGGAAGGGTCGGATATGGGTGGAATCGAATATAAAACAACCGGATTTTACCGTACCAATCGACAGGAGGGAGTTTACTCACATTGAGATATACGAGAAAGATGGAAGTCTGCTTGGTTTTGTTCAAAACCCGGTAAACTCTGAAATATTCAGAATATTTGATAACAGGGTATTTTTTATCGACCCTCGCGAAACCATGAGTGTTTATGAATACAGGATCATTGAAAAATAGAGGCGTCCATATTGGATTTTTCTCCGGGTACTTATCAAATAGGATAGTATATTTTATTATGAGCATAAAAAACTTCAGGTGAGAAAATAAGCGGGTTGGAAGACATTGACAAATTAGAGCAAGACGGCGGGATAAGTGAAAACTGGATTGAAGCGGTAAAGAGTCTTGATGAAATAATCGAAGAGCTGATACATCATAAGAAAATCACCCCGGAGCAGAAAACAGTTTTAGAAAAGCTGCAGAAGGTAAACCAGGTCTTTCCCGAACCGGCTGATGGGATTCATATCGTCTTGAGAATAGTATTGAAAACGGAAGACACGGAAAATTCCGAAATGAAATATTTTTTTGTGATGAGATCCGGGGAAAAACTTGAAATGATTTCCGGCGGGTCAATAAGCAGTAAAGATGCAGGTCATGACAATTATACGAAATTCAGACATACGTATTCTTTTGATGACTGCACGTACAGCGATATAAATTCTATAGAATTTCACAATGAAATTTACGACATAAAGAGATGGCTGAATTTGGGAGCCGAAATCACGGTTAACGATAAAACTGCATCGCAATAAGTATTTTATATTTTCAAAATTCAGAAAATAGCATTCCTTTATTACTTTATCAATATCATCTTCTTTGTCTCAGAAAAAGCGCCTGATTTTATAGAATAAAAATATATCCCGGAAGGTGCGTTCAATCCATGATCGTCTCTTCCATTCCATGAAATAGTTTCTACTCCTTCCGGTTGAAATTCATCAA
>JADFON010000458.1 GCA_022562855.1 Candidatus Zhuqueibacterota bacterium
TCGACCACAGCTTTTTCAGCCCAGTCGGCATTTTTACCCCGTTTTTCCGCAATTGAACGGATGTAGGCTACGGCATCATTTGTGACTTTTTCAGTCATGGTACTGTCCATAGCCGCACCGAGGCTGACGGGATGGGCAGCGCCGATATTTGTTGCCGGCGCCATAGCCGCAATATGGGAAGACATCGTGATGAACACCCCCGCCGAAGCCGCTTTAGCGCCGCTGGGTGCGACATAAACGATGACTGGAATGTTTGCACCGAGTATCGCTTTGATGATGTCTTCCATTGAGGTCATTAAACCTCCGGGAGTATCAAGTTGGATGACAAGACATTCTGCGTTTTCCTCTTCCGCCTGATGAATAGCCTTGATCAAATATTCAGCGCTGACCGGGGTAATAGCTGTTTCGAGGGTAAGAACTTTCACCACTGATTGGTAGGCGTCAGCCTGTGATGTTATAAAGAATATCACTGACAATTGACAGATAGTCTTGAAAAGCTTCATAAAGATTTACTCATCTATTTGATATTATACTTTCGAAATATAATCATACTATTATATCAGGAATTTTTTCCCGGTCCTCTTTTGATAGAGCGCCCGGTAAGCATCTATCTGCTGGCTAAACTTTGCGTTCTCTTCTTTATGTTTGTAACGGTCACCTTCGAGAATTCCTTCCGGTCCGTCTATCGAGCGCATTCGCCTGGACAGAAATTGAATATGCTTGGCGATCAATTCCGATTTTGCATTACTAATTTTTACTGCCGCCGCAGTATATTTTAATGCACTCTCGTATTGGCTAACCGTCATGGCGTGGATAAAATAGCAGTTTTCTACTATTGCCCAGATTTTGTTGAAATCCCCCGCCTTTAGCGATTCAATCATTAATGTTTCTGCCACGGATGGCTGGTCTGCAGGATCATTATCGCAACCGCATTTTAGTTCTTTCAGATTTTCTTCAAGGTTAAAATCCTGCTTTCTTATGGCACGAATTCCGTATTGAATCGCCAAAGCCGTGTTTTTTTCGTTAAGCTGGTTCGAAATATCTATAAAGAATTTAGCATTCAACGTGGGAATCTTATCAAGCGATTCCATAAATGATTCGAACTTAATGAATTGGTGAAACTTAGTGTTAATTCCCGGCATATCGAGAATTTTTTTCAGGGTATCGGGGTGGATGACACTAAACAACTGCGAGGTAAAGTTGATATTATTAAGAAATGAAATAGGATCCTTCATTGATGCAAGTGCGCGATTAAGATAGTTGTCGGTCAAATCCGAATCGAATTCTATTGTGGCGTTGATCAGGTTGAACAAAGTTTGCGGGTCGGTTCCATCGTATGGAAGTTTTTCCAGAAATTCACCGAGCAGTTCAGATTTGTCATAGCTTACATAACGGTCAATACAATAGCTAATCAATACTGTCAGATCCTTTGCCTCCTGCTTTTTAAAATGTTCTATCATCAAATCCGGAACATAAACGATTTTGCTGATAATCAAATCCGCAAGGTGTTTTAACTTCTGGATATTTTGAGGAAATTTGTTGCTGACAACTTTCCATTTATCGAAGAGTTTTTTAAATACTTCGTTTGACTTGTCAATTTTTGCTCTTTTGTAATATGCATTGCATGTATAGATGAAAACCTCATCACTCTCACCATTGTAGTAGTTGTTATCCAGCACAAATGTCTCGAGGTCCTCCAAAGTTTTCTCTTTGGACAGCATGTCACCTACAATTTCCTTGGTTTTCTTTTCAATTTCCCAATTAAAAAGTTTTTTGTTTTCCATAGTTTTTGAAAGGTATGACCGGTTGTCCCGATATATTCTTGAGGAGTAAATCCCGCCTGCCCCCATCTCTTCGGGGACTGCCCCCATCTCTTCGGGGACTGCCCCCATCTCTTCGGGGACTGCCCCCATCTCTTCGGGGACTGCGAGGCGACAAAGCTACTCGAGACTGAAAACGTTTTAGCCGGCTATTCGCTCCTGATACTTTGAGTTGAGCTGAGTATAAAGAAGATAGATTGCCGGGTTTTTTATATTCAAACGGTGATATGGTCAAAAAGCGGGGTAATCCCACGCACAAGTATAAAGATAATGAGGATTAGTAGAAAATGCAAGCTAAAATAGATAGGGAAAACCATCCTAAATTTATGATTTGCTTATATAATCTAAGCTAATCGGTTACGGGGCAATACAATCGGAGTATTAAGGAGTATTAATATGATAGATGGAGGGACATTGAAAGAGACTTTATCGATTCATCAATGAAAAATTGGTGGTAAAAATGA
>JADFON010000459.1 GCA_022562855.1 Candidatus Zhuqueibacterota bacterium
CTCATGGAATGCATCGTTGCCGATATTATCCGATATTACCTGACCCGTAAAAACAACAAGCGGGATTGAGTCCATATAAGCGGTTGCAATTCCTGTCACTGTATTTGTCGCGCCGGGTCCTGACGTTACAAGGACTACACCCGGTTTTCCGGTTGCACGGGCATAACCGTCTGCGGCGTGAGTTCCACCCTGCTCATGCCGAATCAGGATATGGTTTAATTCAGGTCTCTTGTACAAGGTGTCATACAGACCTAATACAACCCCTCCGGGATAGCCGAATATAATTTCCACTCCTTCATCAAGAAGGGATTGAACAAGAATTTCCGATCCGGTCATTATAGTATATTCAGATTGAGTCTCGACTTTCTTATCAAAGTTCTCAGTATAGTCTGATTCCCGAACAGTATATTTTAGTAATTCAGTTTTCATGTAGTATGCTCCAGTATTCCATTAAGACTTGTTAAATCAATTACAGCAAATTCCGTTTGTCCTCTTTCTATTTCTCCCCGTTGGGAGTGAGTATTGCGCCGGTGTTTGCGGATGTGACCAGCGAGGCATACCGGTCCAGCCAGCCTCCATACTTCTTTGTTTGCGGCGGATTCCAGTTTTTTCTTCTTTTTTGCAGTTCCTTATCCGATAATTCCACATTCAATGCCAGGTTAGGAATATCTATCGAGATAATATCGCCATCCATCAGAAGCGCAATTGCTCCGCCTGCTGCCGCTTCAGGCGAAATATGTCCAACACAAGCGCCGCGCGTTCCCCCGGAAAACCTGCCGTCTGTGATGAGAGCAACTTTATCCCCTAATCCCATTCCCATGATATTGGCGGTCGGTGCAAGCATTTCCTGCATTCCGGGTCCTCCTTTTGGACCTTCATACCGGATGACGACCACGTCTCCCGGTTTGACTTTTCCTGTCAGGATGCCGGAACAAGCATCATCATGTGATTCAAATATTATTGCTTTTCCCTTAAATGTCATCATTGCCGGATCGACCGCGCCGGATTTAACCACCGCCCCCTCTTCAGCAATATTTCCGTACAATATTGCTAACCCTCCTTTGTTCGAAATGGGCTTGTCTGCTGATGCAATAACCTCGAAATCGGCTACTCTTGCATTTTTAATATTTTCACCCAGCGTCTTACCGGAAACGGTCATTTGATTCAAATCCAATAAATCCTTTCTTGCGGAAGTCTCTTTTAGTATTGCACTCACGCCTCCCGCTCTGTCGACGTCTTCCATATGCCAATTCGAAGAAGGGGAGACTTTACACAACTGGGGTGTTTTTTGGGCAAATTCGTTTATTCTCGAAGCCGGATAATCCACTCCCGCTTCATAGGCAATTGCAAGAATATGGAGAACCGTGTTTGAAGATCCCCCCATCGCCAAATCCAGTATAATCGAATTATCGATCGATTTTTTCGTTACTATATCCCGTGGTTTGAGATCGTCCTGAATGAGGGAAAGAATTCTTTTTGCGACATCGCGAAACAGCCCCTCCCGTTTTTCGGATAAAGCGAGATAAGTACCGTTACCGGGAAGCGCTAATCCAAGCGCCTCAAGCAAACAATTCATGGAATTTGCTGTAAACATTCCCGAACAAGAACCGCATGTCGGGCAAGCGTTATCCTCTAATTCCTTAAGTTGTTCTTCACTGATTTTACCTGCTTTGTAGGCGCCGACTCCTTCAAAAACCGACACAAGGTCTACAACCGTGCCATCGGATGTTTTGCCGGCTGCCATCGGACCGCCGCTCACAAAAATAGTTGGAATATTGACACGCACGGCGCCCATTATCATTCCGGGAACGATTTTATCGCAGTTCGGAATGCAAATAAGCCCGTCGAACTGGTGCGCTAACGCCACTGTTTCTAAGGAATCGGCAATGATTTCGCGGCTGGGAAGGGAGTATTTCATCCCGATATGTCCCATTGCGATGCCGTCATCGACCCCGATTGTGTTGAATTCAAACGGTACGCCGCCGGCTTTTCGCACTTCTGCTTTTACAATTTTTCCTACTTCCTGGAGATGAACGTGACCGGGAATGATTTCAATAAAGGAATTACAAATACCGATAAAGGGTTTTCCGAAATCGTCATCCGTTAAACCTACAGCCCTGAGCAAGCTGCGGTGGGGAGCTCGTTCAAATCCTTTTTTTATGATATCGCTTCGCATAATTGACCTGGTTTCTGATATACGTATCTTATCAGAAGTCAATTCAGCGAAAAAAACTTTTTTAATTGTTTAAAAAAAGGTTTGTTGCAGGAATTGACTT
>JADFON010000460.1 GCA_022562855.1 Candidatus Zhuqueibacterota bacterium
GCGAGAATATATAGGCGTGAAGGATTTACATCCGGAATTATTAAAAAACAGGGTATTTTTGCCATTTGAAGGGTCTTATGACCAATTCCGTCATGTTCTGCACCACGAATTAGTCCACGCTTATATAAATGATATGATTTATGGGGGTTCACTGCAGAACATTATCGCAGGGGGAATTCAATTACAGTTACCGTTATGGTTTGCAGAGGGGCTTGCCGAATATGTTTCCCTGGGCTGGGATACGCGAACGGACATGATTATCCGTGATGGAACGATAAACGACTATCTTCAGACAAGGATGAGCCCGTATCCGGCAGGTCAGTCTATTTTTCGGTATATTGAAGAAAAATATGGAAAACAAAAAGTTGCCGAAATTGTTAGAAGAGTCAATATTACCAAAAACCTCGAAAGAGGATTTCGTTCGTCTTTAGGTATTGACTTTGAACAGCTAATAGAAAATTGGGATCTGGCGATGAAACGGAAATATTGGCCCGATATTACCGACAGAGAATTTCCAAGCGAATTTGCCACCCGGCTGACAGATCATACGGAGTTAGATAATTATTTAAATATCGGCGCCGCAATTTCACCCAACGGGGATAAAATAGCTTTCCTGACCGATAGAAATGAAGTAAGCGACATCTACCTGATGTCGGCGGTTAACGGAAAAATTTCCGGCAAATTATTAAGCGGTCAAACAACACCATCCCTCGAAGAATTGCATTGGCTAAGCCCTGGGATGAGTTGGTCACCCGGAGGAGATAAAATAGCGCTTTCGGTTAAATCCGGCGACCAGGACGCCCTTACTATAATCGACGTGAAAACGAAGAAATTTGAGCAGATAAAATTCGGTCTTGACGGAGTTTTCGATGCAGATTGGTCTCCGTTAGGGGATGAAATTGCGTTTCAGGGTTCAAAAGACGGGGCGACCGATATATATTCATACAACGTGGTATCCGGCACAATTAGACAAATCACCGATGATTACTTTAGCGATAAATCACCCACATGGTCTCCGGATGGTTCAAAACTGCTGTTCGTTTCCGACCGGAAAGACTTCGTAGAGACAATAATCAATGGAAACGGCGGAAGTGAGCAAGAAGAATTACTGATGCAAAATCATGATTATATTTCAACCGATATTTATGTGATGACAAAAGACGGCAGCGACATTGAGCGTCTTACCTTTGACAAGCACAATGAAGCATTTCCGGTCTGGTCACCCGATGGAAAGAAATTTGCGTACACATCGGAAGCAAATGGAATCTCAAATATCTACATTTATGATTTCGAAACACGGGAGTCCTATCCTATTACTAACACTCTTACCGGCGCTTTCCAATTATCCTGGTCGCGTGAGGGTTCTAAATTGGTTTTTTCCTCTTTTTCAGATGGCGGCTGGGACATATATATGATCAAGAATCCTTTGAGCAAAGAATCGAAAGCCGAAAAAATCAGAAATACAGTGTTTTTTGACCAGCTTGCCGCCATAGAACAAGAAACCCAGCAGGACAGGGAAACAGACTCGGCGGAGAGATTGGCGAATGAAGCCAGGGAAAAAGTAGTCCAACCGGATTTTTCAAATTATATATTCGACGATAGAGTCCGAAACAGGACATTATCCGAACGAAAGTCGCGAAAGACTATAGAAGAGGATGTCGATCCGCTAAAATACAAAACTGCTGACGGCAAGTTCAAAGTCAACAAGTACAAACTAAAGTTTTCGCCGGATATAGTCTACGGAAATTATACCTACGATACATTTTTTGGAGTGCAGGGGTCGAGTATCTTTCAGTTTAGCGATATGCTTGGAAATCACTCGATAATATTTGCTACAGATCTCTATTTTGATCTAAAAAACAGTAATTACCAGTTGTTCTACTTTAATTCGGCGAGAAGGACTAATTATGGAATTGGGCTTCATAACCAGGCAAACTTTTTTACAACTTTTACAACACAGTCGGGATTTTATGAAGCGGTTCCGATACGTTTGAGGGACTACGGATTGGACGTGTTTGCATCCAGACCTTTTAGCAGGTTTTCCCGAGCCGAAGGAGGCGTCTCGATTAGACAGGTAAGCCAGGAGTACCTGAATAGTTTTTACGCACCTTTGAACCAGACTTTCACGATGTACCAGACAACATTAAGTCTTATCCATGACACGACTCTGCGGAGGTTTTATGGACCTGTGGATGGCGTAAGGGCTAATCTAACGGCGACCTATTCGCCGGCTATCGGCAAAAGAGAATCAAGGATCGGGTTTACCACTCTAATAG
>JADFON010000461.1 GCA_022562855.1 Candidatus Zhuqueibacterota bacterium
GTACCAGGCTATTCTTAAATTGGAATTAAGAACAGCCATCAGGCTTGAAAATGCGTTAATTATCGACGAGGCAAAAAGACTGTTTACTGTTCATACCAGGAGTAACAACACTTTTAGTAGTGGCGGACGCGATGTGTTTATTTTATACGAATCGGAAAAGAAGTTTTCTACCATTGCCAGGTATCCTCAAACAAGAAGAGTCCCGGAGGTCGGAGAGCAAGGATACGACTTTTTAGGGGGGCTGTATATAGATTTTTTACCCGGCAACCGGATTGCATATATGCACTCATTCCACGACAGCAATACCGATGAAACCGGATCGTCTTATTCTATAAAAATTCAGTCTCTCGAAAACCTTGAAACGAAATTAGTTACTCGCAATTATTCGCCTGTCGAAATAAATTGGATACCGGAGGAATTTTCTGAAGAATATAAACTTAAATATCCGTTTGATTATATTAGATCAAAAAGTCAACAAGATGCAATAAAAAAATATCTTGACGAAAAAAAATACAAAACTTCCCTGCAAAAGATATTGACTGACAATGAATACATTTTTGCATTTACCTATACGGTAAACAAAAACAACGCCACCCTTGTCGACGTTTTCAATGCCGATTCCGGAGAATATGTGCAGTCGGCATACTTCCAACACGTGCCGGATGTTATCAAAAACGGCTATTATTACCGGATAAACGACCTGAGAATTGAAGGTAAAAGGTCAGTGGTCGAAAAATACAAAATCGACCCTGCTGTCTACGGCAAATAACGGCGGCAAGCCGCAAAAAACAGTGGCAAGCCGAAATGTAGCACAACCTCTTGACCACTCATGACCCGCATCAGTGTCATCGTTGTCAGTTATAACGTAGAAAACTATATCGAACAGGCTTTGGTTTCGATCAAGGCGTCTTTACAGGACGTCGACCACGAGATATATGTGGTGGACAACGCTTCCACCGACGGCAGCGCAGGCATTGTTAAAGACAAATTTCCCGAAGTAAATCTCATCCGTAATGACGAGAATCTTGGTTTTGCGAAAGCGAACAATATAGCCCTCAAACTCGCAAAAGGGGAATTCATTGCACTCGTTAATCCCGACACTATTATTGAAAAAGATACGTTTCCGGTCATGCTTGACGCTTTCGGGAAACATCCTGAAGCGGGTATGATAGGGTGCAAAGTGCTCAATGAAGATGGAACGTTCCAGCTAAGCTGCCGCAGGGGTTTCCCGACACCGTGGGCTGCATGGACGAGAATGACCGGGTTGAGTTTTATCTTTCCAAAGAGCAGGCTCTTTGCACAGTACAACATGACCTATCTTGACCCCGATGAAACCGCAGAGGTGGATGCGGTTTCAGGTTCGTTTATGGTACTGCGGAAGGAAATACTCGAAAAAACAGGGTATCTCGATGAGCAATTTTTTATGTACGGCGAGGACCTCGACTGGTGCTGGCGTATAAAGCAAGCCGGCTGGAAAATCCTCTACTATCCTGAAACGTCGATAACCCACTTAAAAGGCAAAAGCGCCGACAACCGTGAGTGGAAACAGATAAAGCAGTTTTACAAATCGATGAGACAATTTGCGGAAAAACACTTCAGTTCATACAGTGTTTTCATCCCGCTGTGGCTGTTAAAGTTCAGCATCTGGAAAATGGCGGTGCTGACGTTTCTTTGGCGTAAAGTGAGAAGGTAGGATTTATCCCTCCAAAATAATATACTTGAGGAATATGAGGCAGTCAAACTATTTGTCAATTATTTTATATTCAAATACAGCCATTTCTTTTTTCGAGTCTAAGAAGAAAATTCTATCGCCGAATATCCGGTAAGAAGTAAGCGTACCTTGTTCCCAGGGGATCCTGTTGAGCAGAATACCGTCGGTGTCATATATTTCGAAATTTAACAAATCCGGCGGAGTTTCCGGTAAACCAAATTCCTCGTCTGTGATTTGCCGCTTGTGTGTCAATATCCATATTCTCGACTTGTTATCGATTTGCAAACCGAGTGAAAAAACATTTACACCTAATTTAAAAACAGTTTCACCCTGCACATCTACCAGAATATTTTTTGTCGCTATTGATTCTTCATAATTTAAAACACGATCAGCGCTAAAGATCATTTCTCCGTCAGGCGCATATTTTTCAATCCGGTTTTGGTAATCTAAGGTCACGTATATAAATCCATTTTCATCAACATCGGCATGTAAGGTATTTCCAGTTTGCTTCATCCCGAAATCCTCATATTGACGAATAGTACCAAATTTTGCAATAATGTCTC
>JADFON010000462.1 GCA_022562855.1 Candidatus Zhuqueibacterota bacterium
CGCCCCGTATTTTTTCGTACAAACTCACCGGGGTATCGAGATCTCCGCTGAATTCGTACAAAAGGGGAACGTGGGTGTAGCTCTCCGCCAATTTCCCGAATTCTTTAAGATTTGGAGTTATGTTCATTTGCTTGGCAAAGCGGTTGTTATCGAAATAATCAAAATAAAAAAACCGCGTGACCTTTATCAAGTCCGCGGTTCGATTGCATTCAAATATTTATTGATTGGTCACATTCTTTTGAGTTGCGGACAAAGTATTTTGGAATACCAATTCCACCAATAATAATATGCACTATAAAAAGACAAATGACCCAACATAATGTACCTCAATTTGTAAAAAGGTACTAATTTTATGCTCACATGTCAAGAAAAAAGTTGCATGTTTTGGCAGAAATGATTATTATGTACAGTTAAATTCTTTGAAAGAAACGATTTTTCAAAAATGACCTGTAAAAAACCTGAATATAATAAAGGCGTCCCACAATTCATTGTCGAGGCGTTAAGTTCTTTGTTTTTTTATTTAAATCCCTCATTTTGAGGGATTTTTTTTGACCGAAAATTTGATTTCAATGATTTCAAGATTGATTTTAGCCGATGGAACAATCTATTTGGGTGATTCACTTGGCAACCCGGGTGAAACCGTAGGAGAAGTAGTGTTCAATACGGCAATGACCGGATACCAGGAAATATTGACCGATCCATCTTATTACGGGCAATTGATTACAATGACCTATCCCCAAATAGGAAATTATGGTGTAAATAAATACGATTTTGAATCAAGAAAAATTTTTGCGTCCGGTTTTATTATAAGAGAATACAGCCCTATGGTCAGTCATTGGCAGGCAGATAAATCTCTTGAAGAATATCTCAAGCATTATAATGTAACCGGAATATCGGAAATTGATACACGCTCTCTTGCGAGGAGAATCCGTAAAAAAGGCGCCCAGATGGGTATGATCTCGACAAGCGACGACTCAAACGAAGAGTTGATTGCAAAATTGAGAAATTTTCCCACGTTGGTGGGTAGAGATTTGATAAGAGACGTATTTACCGTTAAGCCATACACATGGCGAATTAAAGACTCCACAGAAATCGATTCAAATAACGACAAACTCAAAGTAGCAGTTTACGACTTTGGAATAAAGTATTCGATCTTGAGAAAATTGGAAAATTACGGTTGTAATTTGAGAGTTTTCCCTGGTGATACACCTTCGGAAGATATTCTTCGGTGGAAACCACAAGGAGTTTTTCTCTCAAACGGACCGGGGGACCCGGAACCGTTGGAATATGCGATAAGCTCTGTGAGATCGTTATTAGGAAAAATCCCGATATTTGGCATCTGTTTAGGTCACCAGATACTTGGATTAGCGTTAAAGTGTAAAACCCGAAAACTAAAATTCGGGCATCACGGGGCAAATCATCCCGTAAAGAACATGCTCAGCGGTTCTATAGAAATAACATCTCATAACCATGGATTTATGGTGGATATAGATAGTGTCCCATTGAACGAAATGGACATTACTCATATTAATCTGAATGACGATACTCTGGAGGGCTTTCGCCATCGAAATGTGCCCGCATTTTCGGTACAATATCACCCTGAAGCCGCTCCCGGCCCTCATGACAGCAGGTATTTGTTTGAACAATTCATCAATGACATGAAAGAGTTTTATGCCTAAACGAAAAGATATAAAGCGTATTCTCGTAATAGGGTCGGGACCGATTGTCATAGGTCAGGCATGCGAATTTGATTATTCAGGAACTCAAGCATGCCGGGCGTTAAAGGAAGAAGGGTTTATTGTTATTCTTGTAAATAGCAATCCCGCAACAATTATGACCGACCCGGAATTTGCAGATAAAACGTATATCGAGCCACTGACATACGACTATCTTGAAGAGATAATTAAGAGAGAGAGACCGGATGCCCTATTGCCGACACTTGGAGGGCAAACCAGCCTTAATCTGGCGGTAGAATTATCAGACGGGGGAGTGCTGTCAAAGTATGGAGTTGAACTCATCGGCGCAAAGGTGGAGTCGATTAAGATTGCAGAAGACCGCGAGTTGTTCAGAAATGCTATGGAAGAGATAAATCTTGAGGTTCCTAAAGGAGACTGCGTAAATAATATAGACGATGCAAAAAAAGTATTACTTGAAGTCGGCTTTCCGGTAATTATTCGCCCCTTCTTTACCCTTGGAGGGATAGGAAGCAGCGCGGTTTACAATAAGGATGAGTTTAACCGGTCGGTGCAATGGGGGTTGGAATCGAGCCCG
>JADFON010000463.1 GCA_022562855.1 Candidatus Zhuqueibacterota bacterium
CACCGAACATGTAGACGTTGAACCGGTCCCCGTTTATCACCGCCAGTAAAGCGTTGAGGGCGTTCACCCGGAGTTGGCTCCGCGCTACTTCCGTAACCCAAACGCCGGTGGGCACGCCGCCGATTTCCAGGTCCTCTCCCGCCTGCACTTGGTAGCCTTTCTCCCCCAGTTGTTCTAGGGCGTCCTTCAAACCAAAGGAGTGCAATGGAACCGCTGACCCCAATTCCTCACCCAATGTCACATTGGCCGTATGCGTCGTGAAAACCGGGCCAAGGGCCGGTGGCCCCTTCATATTATGCCGTGCCTCAGTTTGACCCGCTCCCTGAGTACCTGTATCCGTCAGGCGAGTGAGGAAAACCGCAACCGCAGTGGCCGTCGTGTTGAAACATCCGACCTCACGAAGCGTCCCCGTCGATGCCGCAGCCGAATAGATCGACATCATCGGCCTCAATGACGTACCCGCTGCAGTCAGAACTCCTGCGCTAAACCGTGCCATGTTCTGTTATCCTCTTTCTGGTGAGCGAAACCCTATGCCGGAATGTATGGAGCCATAATAAGATCAAGCACCCCTGCCACTGCTGCCGCTGGTCGAATAACAAGAGTTGCGCCACGAGTCCGTTCATTTCCGGCTAAACCAAAAGTACCTGGATTATCAGAATCAGATGCAAGTTCACGCCGGGCCGTCCCCACGCTGGCACCATCATCTGTTCCCCCACCCGTTATGGTGCTTGTGAGGTTTGTGTAATTTGTTGGGGCACTGCTCCATGCAATATCGTCGTTGCGAGCCCCGCCAAAAGCGATATACAGGTTATCTTCCCGGTCAAATGTAACAGACGAATAATTTCCAAGAGCCTTCATGCCCCGCGCCTCGTATTTACGCTCCTTACCGATTTTCCTGATTATTGATCCCTTCTGGTCATAAATATACAGGTTTGGAAAATCAACATCCTGAAGATTGAGCCTCTGCTCCCTGCTTAACGTCTGCAATCCGCCAAGATAGCCGTTCCCGGCTATTAGACCGCTGTTGAGCAATGAAAATTCGTTTCTGAAACCCCCGGATTTATATATTCTGATGGATTTAGAATCTGTAGAGAACACCTGAACACGGCTATTGCCGGATTCAAGAACATGAAGATCGCCATCAATGTCAAACTGTAACTGCCGGGCAAAACTAATATCTCCGGGTCCCTGTCCTTTTTGTCCGAACGAGGACACATAGTTCCAATTGAGGTCGAACTTTTGAACCCTGTTATTCCCCGAATCAAGAAGATATCTGTTCCCATCATGATCGATCGCAATGTCATAAGGCCGGTAAAGCTGAAAATTCTCATCTTCCGCATCCAGTCCACCGATAACCTGTACCAATTCCAACTGTATTTTTGGTTCATCACCCCACAGCGGTTTGATGTTATGAACCGTACGGACGCCATCAACGATTTCGACAGAATAAAATTCATGCGTGCTACCGCAGGCAAAGAGTATAGCAACCGTCGCGGCAGAAAGAATCAATATGGTCTTTTGCTTCATTTTGTATCCCCAATTTGTGAGTGATTTGTTATTTCTCGACGATTTTGTATTCGTAAACACACATACCATGAGTTTCATCTATAAAAAAGAACTTATCACCATAGATCCGCATCAAAATTCCGAATTTATCGAAATTGAGTACACCGGAAAAAACACCCTCTTTATCAAATAGATGCATTTCGTACAGGTCACTCGATGTCCGGCTCTCATCTTTGTCAATGTCTGAGTATTGCCTTTTATGAGTCAGGACCCAAATTCTTTCCTTGCCATCTACGGCTATACGTTTCGAAATTCCCGGGGGAGCAACATGTCGCGAAGAAGAGTTGCTTTCGTCTTTTTCCAATATGTGCCCATCGATTGGTCTGTCAATCTGCATAATGAGCCTGCCGTCATTTGAGTATTTTTCGATCAGGTTTTGTATTTTATAAATAATGTATATGTTATAGTCTTTATCTTGAAATGAATAGAAACTATTGACCACATTTGTCATTGCACCATCATCATAATATCTTAATTTCCCAAATTGCTTTGATATTTTTCCCTGGTTATCGAGAATCGAAATAAGAGCGGTATCGGACTTTGCCCTATACATAATGTTTCCATCAGCAGATACCAAGAACTGTCCATAACCCCCTGGATGAAGTCTTAGTCTATAAAGTTCAGTTCCCCTGTTGTCCAGTACATTAATACTTCCTGATCCAGCCCATTGAAATACATAAAGTTTGCCTTCACTGTCTATTCTGA
>JADFON010000038.1 GCA_022562855.1 Candidatus Zhuqueibacterota bacterium
TTAGCCGGTGGTGTTGCGCACGATTTTAATAATTTGTTAACAGGAATTTTAGGATTTGCAGAATTTTTGAAATTGAAGTTCGATGATCCTGAATCGAAGGAATTTAAGGCAATCGACCATATTGTGAAGCTGTCTTTACGAGCATCCAGCTTGACGGAAAAATTATTGGGATTTGCAAGGCAGGGAAAATTTAACCAGGTTCCCCTTAATCTGAACAAGGTAATCGATGAGGTGGTAAAGGTTTCAGAGATTATTTTCGAAAAGAAGATAATAGTGAAATTTGAATTTGCTTCCGACATCTATACAATCGAAGCGGACAAGAATCAATTTGCACAGGTAATTACAAATATTATAATAAATGCAAAACACGCAATGCCAAAAGGCGGAAAACTCACCATAAGAACGGAGAATGTTTTAGTAAATAAGGATTTTGCAAAAGATAAATTTGATATCGAACCGGGCAATTATGCTATGATGTCTATTACCGACAACGGCTGCGGAATGACACGGGAGATAATCGACCAGATTTTTGAACCTTTCTTTACAACAAAAAGCGAGGGTAAAGGCACCGGATTAGGATTATCTATGGTCTATGGAATAATAAAGAACCACAATGGTCATATCGATGTAAAAAGTATCCCCGGGAAAGGATCGACATTCTCTATATTTTTGCCGGAGTCGGCAAAAAAAATCTTAACTGAAATAACGAAAACGCATATAATAAAAGGTGACGAGACGATTTTTGTCGTTGATGATGAAGACAATGTACGAGAATTGCTAAAAACTCACCTGGAGTATCTTGGTTATAACGTGATATTGGCTCGGGATGGTTTGGAAGCGGTAAAAATTTATAAAAAAAATGTCAATAACATCGATATGGTATTGCTCGATACTATAATGCCGAAAATGGATGGTTTGGAAGCGTTGAGAAAACTAAAAAAAATCAATCCGGAAGTAAGAGTCCTCATCATGAGCGGTTTCAGTCAAAGCGGAAAGACTTCGGATACATTAAACAAGGACACATTGGGATTCCTTCAAAAACCATTTACCCTGCAAAAGTTATCTGAAATGGTTAATGAAACATTGAAATTCGGATGTGAGGATTAAGATTGAACGGGGAGAGTTTAACTATATCTAAATAGGGGTGAAATATAAAAGTTTGTCACTCTTGAAATTCCAACCTTTTTTTCTTATAGTTTTCTATAACTTCTTTGATTTCATGTATGCTGTACTTTGAATTTACTACTACGTTGTCACCTTCCACAGTATACAATCCCGTAATGAGTGGTTTGCTTTTGTCGTAAGACGATTCTTTAATTATCAAATCGTTAACGGGTTTCTTCTGTCCGTTATCCCTGACCTTTTTTGTAAACCCATGTTCGACGAGGATGAAAGGGTTTCCAAAAATGTACATCTTCTTTGAGATTTCATTTAACCTATCGGAATGTGAATCCCTCAACTTTTCCAGCTTCTTTAATTTCTCTAAAGTTTCGTTTAATTTTGCAACTTCTTTTGCTACCGATGGATTATTCGGCATCCGCTTTGCCATTTCTCTTATTGAGTCTTTCTTCTTAAGGAGGCTATGATTGGATAATTTGGTTTCCTTCTGTAGTATTTCTATACCCTCTAACTGAAGAGTCAATCTATTAAATTCTTCGTTTTCGACTATGTTTACACCGACAAGAATTGTGTTTTTCCCATACAGATACTTTGTCCAAACTCCATATTTCGCGGTAATTGTACACTCCTGGATAATATGAGAACGTACAAAATCGGCTTCAACCGTTGATCCACCGCTTATCTCTTTTTTTATTGTTATGATTCTGGACTTGATATCACGCTTGCCAATGATAAAACCTGTAGTAAGAAAATCGGCTTGGATCGGCAGATCACTGGTTCCTACTATCCCATTTTTTATGTCGAGGTAATGTGCCGTTATTTTTGCGTCTTCTACCGTTCCGCTCACGGTCACCTTGTTACATTGAACAGTAAACCCGCTTTGAATATCACCGTGTACAATTAACTCGATGTCAGACTCTAAAGGGAGGATTATCGATCCTGTCTTAATCCCAAGATCCCCGTTGATCTCGATTACTTGTTCTACGTGGAGCTTATTCTCACTTCTTTTAAAAATACCATCCACTTGTGCAACAAGTTTTTCGCCCGCTGTCGCGGTAAAATTACCCTGGACAACTTCCAGCGAAATATCGCTGCCCAATAACCCGTCGATTATATCACCGAGAACTGTAAAACCATTTTTTCCGCGTGTCGGTGGTGTGCGTGTGGCGAGAACCGCACCCTCTTTTACAAAAGTTATGAATCCTTCTCTCACGCCGTAATGATCGATCTTTGCGTCGGGATCGGAATCATTTTCTACCGGTTCATGTATTACCTTTTTTATTTCAATCCTGATTTTTGCGTTTTCGCCTGTCTCCGGTGGAATGGCTTCTGCTACCTGGTACTTCCTGTTATATAACCGGTCATTACATATCTGAAGTAAGACTTTTGAATTAATCCCCTTAACTACTCCAGATTCCGTTAGCGCATTTTTTAGCTCTTCAGGAGAAATGTTGACAATATCTTCTTCTTTTTCCACGTCTACTGTCAAAAATGCTTTTTTCCCGTCTTTAGAAATTTCAGTGTGTATTATCATTGTGCACCTTCTTCCTGCTTTGTGTCTTCTTCCAATTGGTCATTAAGCCGACAGTAGCTTAATAGGCAATGTGCGTGCCAATGCAATCTTATTATGAAAACGGAACATATGTCAGAGATTTTTTGATTACAAATAACCAGCCGTCTAAAAGTGGTTAATAATCCCCAACAATGAACTTTAAATGAAAATAGGGCATTTTTTCTAATAATAACTTTTAAGAGCCGATCTTCGGGTAATATCATCATGCTGCTACTGATCAAATTTGTATAGAAATAAAGTGTGTATATTTGTATATTAGCACTTTATTTTGAAAAAAGAATCCGTCCGATTACCAAATGTCTGCGGATGGTCTGTATAATTTGCATATATTTTTTTTGACGACCTAGCATAAGGATAATACCGAATTTCGAATCGGTCTTGTATAATAAAAGTATGCGGGGAACAAGACCCGGCAGCGATTTTTATTCCAAGGATAACATTATTCTATAGAATTAACGAAACCAGGTAGCAATGGAGTTTCAAAATGTTTAATTTTATGAAGACAAAACTTACGGTTCTGATTATACTAATGTTAGTTCTACCGTTGAAAGCGCAGAACGATGTAAATATTTCGGGATTATTCTACGGTGATTACTTTGCAATTCTGAAGAACCATAATGAAACCTTAGAAGGAGAAAACGCATTCCAATTCAGGCGTATTTACCTTACATTTGAGCAGGGTCTTTCCGATGTATTCGATTATAGAATACGAGTGGAAATGAGAAATGCTGGGGATTTTTCGACAAAAGACAAACTGACGCCGTTTATTAAGGATGCTTTTTTGAGATGGACACACAATAAATACAGTATTCTGTTCGGAATTTCTGCAACACCTACATGGGGTATCGTTGAAAGAGTCTGGGGATACCGTTCGGTTGAAAAAACAGCGCTTGACCTGCAAAAATTAGGTTCTTCGCGGGAATTTGGTATCGCGTTCAAAGGTTCGATCGACAGCGAAAAGAAATTCAATTTCCACCTGATGGTTGGCAACGGTAACGGGCCAAGTTCGGAAGTAGGAAAAGGCAAAAAAGGATTAATATCCCTGTCTTTCATTCCCCATTCGGATATCGTGTTGGAAGGATATATTGATTTTGAGGACAGACCGGGAGGAAAGAGGAGAATTACAACCCAGGCTTTTGCAGGAATCGAAATGGAAAATTTCCGGACCGGGGTGCAATTTGCGCATCAGTCAAGAAGAGTAAGCCCAAATACGGATGATCTTTCATTGCGGATTTTGTCTCTATTCGCCATCAAGAAGCTGAGTGACAAAACCTGGGGTTTTGCACGGTATGACAGGATGTTCGACCCTAATCCCGACGGGGAATCAATCGCTTATATCCCGTTTGACCCAACTGCCGACTCGAATTTTTTTCTTGCCGGTATAGATATTAAAGCGGATAAGGATATTAGCATAATCCCGAATATTGAAGCGGTATTTTACGGGAAAGACAGTGGGGGCAATAAACCGAACGCCGACATAATCGCGCGTTTTACGATAGCGGTTTTCTTTTAGGATACCGGCGACATAAAATATGTTGTAAACAAATGTCTTCGGTAAATATCTCTATTTATCCGAAACTCCAATACCGCTCATCAAAGTGTCAAACAAAATGTCCATAGCGTTCTCGATATCGATGCTTTTCCTGTCGATCAACCACTGCAAAATGAGACCGTCGATAGCGCCGACTATGACAGCGGCAGTATAGAACGGTTCAACCGGTTCGAATTGACCTGTTCGTATCCCCTTGACAATAATTTTCTCCACAAGCATCCGGTATTCCATATAGGCTTGCCTGAGCCTGATACCCGGTTTGCCCTCTAATATTGCATCTTTGTTCCTGATCCCCTCTGACCAGAAGTCGGTCATCAGCTCAAGATGATCGTCCGGCGCGAGACTTATCAATTCCACCCATGAGGCGGTTAATTCTTTTAACTTTTCAACTGCTCCCGTAACTTCCCTGAGTTTTTTTGCTTGAAAAGTTCCGATATCTTTCCTGAATTTATCAAATGCGGAAGCGAACAATGCTTCTTTACTATCGAAATATTCATAGAGGGTTCCCTTTCCCATGTCGGCTTCCCGGGCAATATCCGCCATTTTTATGTGTGAATACCCTTTCTTTGCAATAATACTCATTGCAAAGGTTAATATTTCCTCCTTACGGGCGTTTTTGTCAACAAATTTAGGGCTCATAATGACAAGGTTTAATATGACCGACTGTACGGTCATATTGTAGACACTTTTTTGATAATTGTCAAGATTATTTATTTTTATTTTCACCTAAAGTATATGATTTCCCACAAATAATGCTGAAAAGTAAACGGCTAACTATGTAAATTACCTATATTGATTTATCTTGACATTTATACGATAAATTGATAATCTTATTTTTATATTAAAAACACTCGTTATAAAGAAAAATCAACGTTATTGTTGTATACCGGAGATTGTGATGAAGTGGGTTGTTACTGCCCGTGAAATGCGTAATATCGATGAGAGGACTATTAATAAGATAGGTATTCCGGGTGCGGTATTAATGGAGAGGGCGGGATTACAAATCGTCGAATCCTGTATGTCGATTTTTGGTTCTCTTACGGGAAAATCAGTTTTTGTATTTTGCGGTAAGGGAAATAACGGAGGCGATGGCTTTGTTGTTGCCCGGGAAATGAAAAGACGCGGCGCAGATGTCACAATATTCGTATTTGCAGAAAAAAACGATTTAAAAGGAGATGCTCTTCAAAATTATTCTATTGTCCGTAAGATGGGTATACCTACAGATCATGTTACTTCTGTCTCTCAAATAAACCGTGTTTCCGATAGGTGTGACATAATTATTGACGCTTTACTTGGAACAGGCATCCGCGGAGAAGTTACCGGGATACACAATGCCGCTATTGCAAAAATAAACTCGATGACCGGTTATGTGGTTTCTGTCGATATGCCTTCAGGTCTCAATACCGATACAGGCAATTTCACTGGTGAGTGCGTTGAAGCCGACATGACGGTTACCATGGGTTTGGTAAAGCGGGGACAAATTTTGTATCCGGGTAAAATGCAGATCGGTGTATTGAATATTGCTGATATTGGTTTTCCTGAACGCGCTATTTCTCCGGAAAAGGTTAAGACATTTCTCATTGAAAAAAATGATGTTTTGTCTTTTCTGCCAAACCGTATGCCTTACTATTATAAAGGAGATTGCGGCAGAGTATTGATAATAGGCGGTTCTCCCGGCATGACCGGGGCACCGGTATTAACTGCCCAAGCTGCGCTGAAAGCCGGAGCGGGAATGACGCTTATGGGTATCCCGGAGAGCTTGAACCCGGTAATCGAGCAAAAGCTGACGGAAACAATGACCCTCCCTTTACCGGAGACGGAAGATGGATTTCTCAGTCTCAAAGCCGAGAAAAAAATAATGGACGCCTTACTCTGGGCAGATATTCTTGCTATCGGTCCGGGAATCGGTAGAGATACTGAAACCATAGAACTCATTCATACCGTTCTGGGAAACGCCGATATGCCTGTTGTCATTGACGCCGACGGGTTATTCGCCATAGCAAAAAAACCATCAATACTGAGAAAAAGAAAGTTTAATACGGTCATTACACCGCATCTTGGTGAGTTTTCCCGGTTGGTATCCAGGGAAGATGCTGCGGCTGTCAGAGATGACCGTATCGAATTGGTAAGAAAATCCGCACGCCGTTTTCAAGCGGTTTTACTTTTGAAGGGTGCGCCAACAATGATATCGGGACCGGGTGGAGAAGTATTTATAAATTCAACCGGAAATGCCGGGATGGCAACAGCAGGTTCAGGTGATGTTTTAACAGGAATAATTTCCGGTTTGATCGGGCAGGGTGCTGGTCTGACTGAAGCTGCCGTTAGCGGGGCATATCTGCATGGCACTGCCGGTGATCTTGCGGCTGATGAATTTGGCGAAATCAGCATTACGGCGGGAGATATAAACGACTTCGTGCCATATGCGTTTGAAGATTTGTTCGGAAGATATAAGCAAAACGAGAGCTAAACCCAGCTAATCCCGGTTCAAAATCAAATTATCCAAGAAAACTTTTGAAAATATTTTACCGCTACTATTTGCCAATTCTGGTCTGGATGGCTATGATACTTATTGTCCCGATTTTTACCCTCGCCGGGGGTATTAACCGTTTACCATATCACATAGATAAAATTGCCCACTTCGCAGAATTTTGGATACTTGGTTACTTGTTTGTCCGGGCTTTATATTTTGGCGCCGCCAAAAAAGACATGAAACAAGCGATGTTGACCGCGGTTGGAATCGCAATCTTTTTTGCCGGGGCGGACGAACTATACCAAATCTACGTTCCGGAAAGGTTTTCCAGCTTTTACGATTTCATATTTGACACAATCGGAATTGCAGGTTCGCAAATGTTTTTTTGGTATAGAATAAAATCAAAACCGTCGAATAAATAAAATTGTTTGAGAGACTGCCTGCCAAAATATCCTCTGTATTAGTTCGTGCTGTGTTTAAGTTGCCGGGTACTATTCGTGTTGGAGATGGATTTTACGAAGGTACTGCAGATTTCTATTCTTCAATTTTCTCATCAAACAAAGACGACGATATTGACATGTACAGGAAATTTGCCCGTGTTGCGGGATCTCCTGTGCTTGATGCCGCCTGCGGCGACGGGCGTATAATGCTGCCCTTGATGCGGGATGGGAATACTGTATTCGGATTCGATTCTTCGGCAAGCCTGATCGAATACTGCGGGGAGAAAATAGCCGAAGAATATCCGGGAGAAACACCCGTTTCTTGTATTTGCCGGGCTTCGTTGATCCACCTGCCGTTCAAGAAACATTTCCGTCTTGCAATAATCCCGTATAATTCATTTAATCATTTATTGTCGGAGAAAGACCAAAGGTTATGTCTTGAGGGAATTCGTTCGATTCTCAAGAATGACGGGATGCTGATAATGGAGGTTCTTCCTTATCATCACTATTATGAAACAAGTTTACGCCTGCGCAAAAGAGGAGAATTATTAAAGAATAAATCCAGGATTACAGCTTATTCACGGATAACTCAGAACCTACCCGGAAAAAGTCATACGGTTTATTGGTATATTTTCATAAAAAACCCCGAAGGAAGGGTTAAAAGAATAACAAGCTATTTTACACGGCTCGATATTCCACTTAAACAACTTCGGCAGTTAGTAACTTCTTCCGGATTTGCTATCCAGGAAATTAAATACAGTTATTCGGACGAAAAAGATCTAAATAAAAGAATTGTCATCGCGCGGAAAGTGTAGAGAAAAATCCACTTAAAAGTGTAATTAATATTACGATTGTTGAATGTTATGATTTTCCTGCTTGACAAATTTCTTATTTTTTAATATTTTTGTTTTCTATAGTGATACCATGGATTATCAGAAAAAAATTCTTGTATCTTAACAGCATTTCAGTTTTGAATATAAAACTACAAAACTCTTCATAATTCTTTCCCGGGGAAAAAATGGCAAAAAAAATTCTTGTTGTTGACGACGAAAAAGACTTTTTAAAAGCAATAACAATCAGGCTTAACCACGCCGGATATGAAACGTGCGTTGCGGAAAATGGCGAAGAAGCGTTTGAGTGTCTTGAAAAAGAGAATCCTGATTTGATAATACTTGATGTACAAATGCCCAAAATGGACGGTCTGGAATTCATTAAAAAGTTGAAAAAGGACTCGAAATTTAGCGAAACTCCGACTATTTTCCTTACTGCTGGAGCCTTCGATATAGCTGAAGAGGTTCAAATTCTTGCATCAGCACAGGATTTCTTGCTTAAATCGGTTGATAATGAACAAATTATCGACCGCGTTGCAAAGTTGATCTAACCTTCCGTTACTCCTTCCAGGAGAGTAGTTTCCGGTCGAATTGGTCACATCAAAAATTCTATATAGTATGTTTGATATTTAGATGAGTCAATGCGCAGGTTTGCTTGCTAATTCTTGTCTGAAGGAAGCGTTGTGGGAAAATATGTCCTTAATTCCGACCAATGCAATACCGGCTTTTTGGACCGCTTTTGAAGATCGTTTTTGCTGCTCAGGGTAATTGTTGTATGACAATCCCGACAGTTGAATAAAGCGTGTGACTCTCCATTCGAAAATTCCTGGTCACCAATATACTCTAATTTCTTGTGATCACACATCGTATTTCATCCGCTTAAATAGCCATTGCAATATCACCTTTATTATATTATCGGAAGTCTTTGGAAATAATTCAGTATTTGATATATTATGGCGGGATGATGTGATATGAATCACAGGTGGCGCTATGGTAAAATTTATATTTGCAGCGTTTGCTTCACTAATTATCTACGGCGCCCGTATTAATCGACTTTCTTTATTAAAATATTGTCGACCGCTTTACTTAAATCGGAGTATCGGAATGAGAATCCTTTCTCTAAAAGTCTATGCGGCTTTATGATTTGACTGTTGTAGAGTATATCTGCCATTTCTCCGAACCGGAGCCAAACGGCAAAATAGGGGATGGAAAGTACTGCAGGACGCCCAAGCGCTTTGCCAACGGCTTTTACAAACTCTTTGTTTGTGGAGTGATTGGGAGACACAACATTAATGGGTCCGTTTATTTCTTTATTTTCAAGAATAAAACTTATTGCACGGATAACGTCTTCAATATGGATCCAAGAAAATGCATATGAACCGTCCCCGAAATATCCGCCGAGAAACATTTTGAATGCGGGAAGCATCTGCTTGATAGTACCGCCATCCCGGGAGAGTACGATAGCCGTCCGCAATTGAACGACTCGTACGCCGTAAGATTCGGCTTTTTTTGCTTCGGCTTCCCAATCCTCGCATAATTTCGACAGATAGCTGCTGCCTGGACCGTCATCTTCGGTAAACGATTTCTCCGAGTGGTAATCGTAATAACCTATTGCGGATGCATTCAACAACGTATGAGGTTTAATCCTCTTCTCTTGTATGGCGGTTACGATTGCTCGTGTGGCGTTTATCCGGCTGTAATAAAGTCGGTCTTTTTGGGCTTTCGACCATCTTTTTCCGACAAGAGGTTCACCGGCAAGGTTGATAACCGCATCGATCTCTCCGCATTGCTTTGTCCAATCATTTAGTTCAAAGTTTTCCATTTTCGGAGTAGATTGAGATAAATCCCATTGAACGATATGACTTCTTGCATGAACTTTCTCAAATGCGGTTTCTTTGTTCCTTGTAAGCGCCGCTACTGCATACCCGCTTGAAAGCAGGTGTGCACAAAGTGGTCGTCCAATTGTCCCGGTTGCTCCGGTGACTAATATCTTCATAATTTTATACCCGGATTATTGGATTAAGAAAGAGTTTTTATAAATATTTCTGCAAGAAAACCCACCTTTATCATTCGGAAATTATTAATAACATAAACATTTCAATGTCTAAGTTCAATCAGTTTTGACTTATCGGGTGAATTCTTATCGATGTTATTTGTAGTTTTTCAAGTTTTAAGGTTAAATTTTATTATGTTGATAGGAAATCTATTATTATATTGGAACTCTTTGACCGTTTTAATACTATAATGATTAGTTGGAATGACAATTAACTGCATTCAATACATGGCGTGGGAGGCATTGTGAAATCACGAGCGTTAGTAGCAGGAATTCTGTTGGCAGTATCCTTAGGAGTGTTTTACACCAAAAGTATTGCTCAGGAATTATCTTTTGGATTCGGTTTTTCAATACAAAATCAAACCGAACATTTGGAAGCCGGAGGTGGATTTAACGGGTCTTTAAGTTATAAACCCGGCAGATATCCTTTTGTTTTTCGGTTGGCTTTCAAACAATATTGGAGTCTTGCCACTCCGGGAAGATTTAGTTCTGACCAGTTGATGAGCGGTTATTCTATTGATCCTTCCATA
>JADFON010000039.1 GCA_022562855.1 Candidatus Zhuqueibacterota bacterium
TTATCTGTGGAAAACAATTCGGGAAAACGGTCGTTTCGACAAAGGAACGTATCGATATCGGGCTGAAATTGCCGGGTACTTCACATACCGACCGACTAGTCGGTCATAGTAGTATCGTTGATGAACAAATCACCCAAAGAATCGAGTAAGCCCCTGGCGATCTCGACGAGCAGGATATGGATTGTGTCAGAAAGGCGTATGAAAGAAGAAAAAATGGATAGATTATTATTTTCTGCAAATATTCTTTTTTTTAAAGAAGTTCTTACCAAATATTCTACTAATTTATTATATTAAATTTAAACCTGCTTAACCCCTCGTTTTTAAATCGTTTAGGAGAAACAACAAATGCCGGAAGTCATCAAAGCGCCAAGAGGTACATCGTTAACCTGTAAAGGCTGGACACAGGAAGCCGCGCTTCGTCTGTTGATGAATAATCTCGATCCCGAAGTCGCCGAGAAACCGGATGAACTGATCGTCTATGGCGGCACCGGCAAAGCTGCCCGTAATTGGGAATGCTATCACGCAATAGTCAAATCACTGAAAGAACTCGAAAACGACGAAACGCTTCTCGTTCAGTCGGGCAAACCGGTAGGCGTCTTTAAAACAAGTCCTCATGCGCCGCGGGTGTTGATCTCCAACGCGATGATCGTACCCGACTGGGCGAACTGGGATGAATTCAGAAGGCTCGAAGCGCTTGGGCTGACCATGTACGGGCAGATGACGGCGGGAAGCTGGATCTATATTGGGACGCAGGGAATTCTCCAGGGAACGTATGAGACATTCGCGGCATGCGCAGACACCTACTTTGGCGGAACTCTTGAGGGAAGATTTCTTTTGAGCGCGGGACTGGGAGGTATGGGCGCTGCCCAGCCTCTTGCCGCTACAATGAACGGTGCGGCGTTTCTTGGCGTAGAGGTCGATAGAGAGAGAATCGAGAAAAGACTTGCGACCGGTTATCTCGATGAGATGACTGAAAACCTCGATGAAGCGTTGGAGAAAATTGAGGCAGCGAAATCAAAAAAGGAAGCGCTATCGGTCGGTCTCCTCGGTAACGCCGCAGACGTCCTGCCGGAACTTCTAAAACGGGGATTGTTACCGGATATTGTTACCGATCAGACCTCTGCACACGATACGTTAAATGGTTACGTGCCGCATGGAATATCCTACGAAGAAGCTATAGAACTTCGTTCAAACGATCACGGTAAATACATACAAATGGCGCAGGAATCTATTGTCGCACATGTGAAAGCATTGCTGGAATTCCAGCGCAAAGGGGCTAAAGTTTTTGACTACGGGAACAACATCAGGGGCGAAGCGAAAGCAAACGGTCTAAACAATGCCTTCGACATTCCGGGGTTTGTCCCCGAATTTATCAGACCGCTTTTCTGTGAAGGAAAAGGACCGTTCAGGTGGGTTGCGTTAAGCGGGGAACCGGAGGATATTTACACAACGGATGAAGCGTTATTAAAAACATTTCCGGAAAATAAGTCATTGAAACGTTGGATAACCAAAGCGCAAAAATATGTAAAATTTCAGGGGCTGCCGTCGAGAATCTGCTGGCTTGGTTACGGGGAACGTGCGAAGATGGGGAAAGTTTTCAACGACCTCGTCAAAAACGGGGAAGTAAAAGCCCCGATTGTGATTGGCAGGGACCATCTTGACACCGGTTCAGTCGCTTCACCAAACCGGGAAACGGAAAAAATGAAAGACGGAAGCGACGCAATCGCCGACTGGCCAATTTTGAATGCTCTTCTGAATGCCGTAAGCGGGGCTGGCTGGATTTCCGTCCATCATGGCGGAGGAGTAGGAATCGGTCTTGCAATACACGCGGGAATGGTCGTTGTTGCCGATGGAACGCCTGAAGCCGAAAAAAAGTTGCTGCAGGTATTGACGACCGACCCCGGTTCGGGAATAGTCCGTCACGCCGATGCGGGATATGACAAAGCAATAGAGGTTGCAAAAAAACACAATATTAACATACCCATGATGAAATGACGCCTAGCATTGTAATCAAAAATATTTCCGAAATTGCTACGCCAACCTCCGGTGTAAAGCGGGGAACGGAACTGAGCGAACTCTCGGTTGCACACGGAATCTCGATTTATATAAAGGACGGACTTATCCGGGCAATTGGGAATTATAATACTCTCAAAGACAGCATTAACGGAAACCCACAGGTTATCGATGGAAAGGGTAAGACGGTTATTCCGGGTTTTGTCGACTCGCACACCCACTTAGTTTTTGCCGGAACGAGAGAAAATGAATTCGGCAAAAGAATCCGGGGCGCTACGTACCGGGAAATTGCGGACAGCGGCGGCGGAATAAAGAAGACCGTCGAAGATACGCGTAACGCCTCGAAAGATGAACTTGTAGAAAACGCATCGGTATACTTAGATAAAGCGCTGCAAAACGGCACGACAACGATGGAAGTAAAGACCGGGTATGGTCTTGACCTCGAAACCGAACTCAAAATGCTCGATGTTATCGATGAATTGAACAAAATTCAGCCGGTGGAGTTGATTCCGACATTTCTTGGAGCGCATGCGGTACCCGCCAACATTTCAAAGAGTGATTATGTTACAGAGGTCCTGGAAATGCTGCCGTCGATAGCGGGAAGAGCAAAGTACTGCGATGTATTTTGCGAAGAGGGGTATTTTTCTGTTGAGGATAGCAGGAAAATACTCGAAAAAGCCAAAGAGTTTGGAATGAAATCCCGTATCCACGTGAATCAGTTTACAGACAATGGCGGCGTAAAACTGGGCGTTGATACCGGCGCCTGTTCCGTAGACCATCTTGAAGTCGTATCGGATGAAGACATAAAATTACTATCGAATTCGAAAACCGCGGCAACACTCCTGCCCGGGGTTTCGTTTTTTCTCAATTATGGATATCCGCCGGCACGAAAGATTATTGATTCAGGTTGTATAACAGTTATCGCTACCGATTTTAACCCGGGCAGCTGCATGTGTATATCGATGCAGATGGTTATGTCGATAGCGTGTACGCAAATGCATATGACGCCGGAAGAATCATTGAATGCGTCTACCGTAAATGCGGCTCATTCTCTCGAACTTGAAAACGTCGGCTCCCTGGAACCGGGTATGCAGGCGGACTTATTGATAATGGATGTTCCGAATTACCAGGTTATCCCTTACTTTTTCGGGACGAATCATGTCGAAACGGTAATAAAAAAAGGACAAATTGCCTGGACGCGTAATTGAAAAATACCATTAATATTACAGTTGTTTTTTTTATTTACTTGTTATTCATAACGCGTTGTGCTAAATAGAATTGATGCATATTGAGCATTTTTTGCTATGGTTTACACTAAGTCCTTCTGTCATTTCGACCGAAGCCCAAATTTTTTGCTAAAAAATCTGGGCAAAGCGGAGAAATCTCTGCGTAAAGATTTCCCAGCCAGCCAGCCCCGTAATTGGGCCTGCCGCTTGCGCGGCTCCACTTTTCGGAGGCTACGTTCGACATGACATACACAATTTATGTATCCATGACAGACAGCGGAGGAAATTTTGAGTGAAAAATTAGTTGAATGTGTCCCGAATTTCTCCGAAGGAAGAAATACCGGTGTGATAAAACAAATTACTGACGCGGTCGAATCGGTAGAGGGAATCCGCCTTCTCGATGTCGATCCGGGACCCGATATGAACAGGACGGTCGTGACTTTTGTCGGTTCGCCGGATGCCGTGGGAGAAGCGGCGTTTCAGGCGATAAAAACAGCCTCAGAACTTATCGATATGTCACAACACACCGGCTCACATCCCCGGATGGGCGCTACCGATGTCTGTCCGTTTGTCCCGGTCAGCGGTATATCCGTCAAAGAATGCGTCAAACTTTCAATGGATGTTGCCCGCAGGGTAGGCGACGATCTCAAAATACCGGTATATCTCTATGAAAAATCGGCTCAAAAACCGGAACGACAAAACCTTGCTGTTGTCCGTAAAGGTGAATATGAAGCGCTTCAGGAGAAACTCAAGAAACCTGAGTGGAAACCCGATTTTGGACCGGCTGAATTCAATGCACGGTCGGGGGCAACCGTAATAGGCGTAAGGGAATTCCTGATAGCCTACAATATCAGCCTGAACACACGCGAACCAAGATACGCAACGGACATCGCCTTCGAACTGCGTGCCAAGGGAAGGTCTGCAAGAAGGGGAAATATAGATCCGGTTTATTTGTGGGGCGAAGAAATACTCAAATACAAAAAAAATCATTACCCATGCGGGAAGGATGATTTTGTTGGTAAAACTATAGAAGAAACGGTAAAGCACTGCAAGACAGAACATAGTTATGACCTGGCTGCATTGCTGAAACTGCACGGAGTCGACCCGGACAAACCCGAAGGCGAATCGGTTAAAATTCCCGGAAAGTTTCAACACTGCAAATCAATCGGCTGGTTAGTCAAAGATTACGACCGCGCACAGATTTCCATCAACCTGACCGATTACAACGTGACATCGATGTACCATGTGTTTGACGAGTCCCGTAAACTTGCAGCGGACAGGGGCATCGAGGTAACCGGTAGTGAAATTGTGGGAATGGTGCCGTACCCGGCGCTGCTTGACTGCGGCATTTATTATCTGAAAAAACAGGGACGTTCTGCGGGGATTCCGGTCAGGGATATCCTTGAAACGGCGGTACAGTCTCTCGGTCTCAGGGATGTCAACGACTTTAAAATCGAGGACAGAGTACTCGGTCTGCCGAAAAATCTTGACGGCGCACTGGTTGAAATGAAAGTTACAGACTTTGTAGATGAAGTATCGCGTGATTCTGCGGCGCCTGGCGGCGGGTCTATTGCCGCATTATCCGGCGCGCTTGGAGCTTCGCTTGCTTCAATGGTCAGCAACCTGACTGCAAACAAGCGGGGAAGTCAGAAAGTCGATAAAGTACTGAACGAAGCCGCGGAGCAGTGCCAGGAAATCAAAACAGCATTGGTAAGGGGAATCGACGACGACACAAATGCATTTAACGCGTACATGCAGGCAATCAGGCTTCCAGGAAATACACCCGAGAAAAAAAAGGAAAAACTTAAAGCGGTGCAAAACAGCCTGAAAAAAGCCGTTTCTGTTCCGTTAAATACGGCAAATCTGAGCCTGCGCGCCATTGAAATAACCGAAACGGTAGCGAAGTACGGTAACCCTGCTTCGATAACCGATGTCGGGGTTGGTGCGCAAATCTCCTTGACCGGGGTCATGGGCGGTATCTACAACGTGCTCATCAACCTGAAAGATATAACGGACAGGAGATTTAACGATAAAATGAGAAAGCAGTGCACGGAACTGGAGAAAAAAGCGCGCACAATCGTCAAGCGGATCGAAAAAATGGTTGATAAGGAGATAAAATAATTTGAAATATTACGAATAATCCCGCTTTTAAATGAAGACAAATTGAAAATTTACCGATTATTGAATCAGGATGAAATGCCATAATATATATAATGTGGCGGTTGTAACTTTGGGAATAATAATTATCACAAGCCATTTTGCTGCTGCCCAGGTGACAATTCCACAGAGTGCGCGTCTGGCAAAGACATATTACAATGAAGGAATAAAACGCCTGAACCTGGGCGAATTGAACATGGCGCTGGCACATTTTACGGAATCGCTCCGCAACGATTCGCTTTATGTTCCCTCTCATGCCGGTTTGCAGGATGTTTTTATCGCTAAGGGCAAAGAAGATTCGATCCGCGCGGTATACGATAGCTACATTGATATGTACCCCGACAACCCGGTTTACATATATCTCGCGGCGCGGTTTTTTGAACCTGAAGTTGCTGAAGCGGAATTCCTGCGAGTTGTGGCGTTCGATTCACTTTTTTATTGGGGACATGTTGGTCTTGCTCAAACGTTAAACATAATGGGAATGTTCAGCGAGGCAGCCTTTCACTGCAGTACGGCGATAACCATAAACCCTGTAATCCCCGATGCTCAAATTGTTCTTGGGATTGCATTTGAAAATCTTGGCGAGTTGGATAAAGCGCAAAATCAGTATGAAAAAGCCCTGTTCATAAATCCGAAAGTTTCCCCGGAGGCATACCTGAATCTCGGTATGCTCTACCTGGAAAAAACAGACACGACAAAAAGTATTGCTAATCTTAAACTATACCTCGATTTCGTCACCTTTGGCAGCGAGGCTGAGTTTGCCCGTTCGCAGGTCGACAGTATGGAAGTTGCGCTGCTGCGCGCGCAAATCTTAAGAGAAATAAAGAAGTAACGAAATGTAATAACTGCTGAAAAGATTTAACTTTATCTTTCCGTAGTAAATCCCTTCTGCAAAAATAATCCATTCGACTGATTGCCTGCTTTTATTTTTATTTTAGATAGTTATTGTTTTTTAAAAATCGTAAAGATATATTGTCATTACCATGTTCGGGGCTACATTTGAATCATCATTCCCTTTTTTTTGCTGACAACATCTAATTACAAATATCTTCAAAACTTTTTTCGAATATTTTGACAACTAATTTTTATATACTATTGTATGTTGTACTATCTCGATAAAAATACAACTGAAGGAGGAATTACATGAAACAGGTAACAAGGATAAGTGTTTCAGGGTTCTTATTGCTGGCTTTGTTGGTGGCAGTCACCATACCGCTCTATGCCCAGAGAGTGGTCCTCTCGGCAGAATCGTACGCGAAACCTCCAAAAGAGATCATGGATGTTGTGCTCGCTCCACGGTACAACAATGCCACACTTTCCAATCTCAGCCCCGACGGAGTCCATTATCTTATTACAAAGCGTTCGGGTTTGACCCAGATTGCCGATATGGCGAAACCGTTTTATAACCTCGGTGAAACCGAATACGACCCAAAGGGCAACCGGTCGCGAAGATTTACGACAACGCCAACGGTCGGATTCGAACTTTTTAACTGGAAGGACCAGACGACTACAGTAGTTGATGTACCTGACGGTGCAAGAGTAAGCAGCGCCGCATGGTCTCCTGACGGCAGTAAGCTCGCATATTTTGCACATTTTGATGACGCCACACATATTTATATAGCCGATGTCAGCAATGGTAAATCAAAAAAACTGACAAGGACCCCGGTGTTGGCTACACAGGTGACATCGTTCCAATGGACAAACGACAGCGAAAAGATCCTGACCGTTTTGCTTCCCGACAACCGTGGACCTGAACCGGGTGTCGAAACAGGAATCGCTCAGATGAGAGTGCGTATGACAAGAAGCGGCGAAACTCCGACCAGGACATACCGCTTCCTGCTTCAGACGCCGCATGACGAAGACCTGCTTGAATATTATTCAACAGGGCAGATTGCACTGATCGAAGTTGATAACAGAAGGGTTCGGAAGATTGGCGAACCCGACATGTACCGGAGCATTAATATGTCGCCCAAAGGGGATTATTTCAGGGTAACAACTATGCTAAAACCGTTTTCCTATATAGTTCCCCAGAGAAGTTTTGGCACTTACGAAAGAATGTGGGATGTCAATGGGAACGTTGTTATTGACACGCTCAATTACAGCGCGTTACGTGAAGGCGGCGGCGGTCGCGGCGGCGAAGCACAGGACAATGGAGACAAAAGAAACCTTACCTGGGCATTTGACGGAAACGGTATGACGTACCTGCAGCAAGAACCCGCGCCGGATGATGAAGAAGAAGAATCGACCACGGAAACTCAGTCAGAGAGCGGAAGGGGCAGAGACAGAAACCCTGACCGTTTTATGCGATGGATTCCACCTTTTGATGAAAACAGCACCGAAGTCATCTATGAGCAGAATACACGTATGTCGAGCATCCGGGTTTCCGAAGATTTTCAGACATTATTCGTTAGAGAAGGCGGCGGCGGTGGACGAGGCGGTCGTGGCGGTCGCGGGGGTGGCGGCGGTCGTGGAGGTGGCGGGCGAAATAGCGTTCAGCGTCTTTTTGCCGTTCATTTGAGCGATCCGCAAACAAAGCTCCCGATATCGACCTATAACTCAAGCGACGATGATGCTTTTTACAAAAACCCCGGCAGCCTAATGACAAAACGCGGCTCCGTAACCGGGTCGGTAGTCCGTATGTCAAGTGATAAACAATACGTCTACCTGTCGGGTACGCAGTACTTTGAAGATCCTCTTCAAAATGCTCCCCGCCCGTTTATCGACAAGGTTCCGGTCGGTGATTATGAAAATAAAGAGAGAATTTTCCAGAGCAGCGCCGATGCCAATGAACGTGTTTCGGCTATGTTTGACGATGAAGGCGAACAAATAATGGTCACCCGTGGATCAAGAACCGAAATAGACGATTCCTATCTGTTTAACCTGAGGACCGGCAGCAGGGAAAAACTGACAAACAATATTGACTATTCTCCCGAAATTACCAAGGCACAGCGCAGACGTTTCAGGTTTAAACGGGTTGACGGGTTCGAATTTAACGGTGTGGTTACTCTTCCGCCTGATTACGTAGAAGGAACGCGGCTTCCTGCAATGTTCTGGTTCTATCCGCGTGAATATAGCGGAGAAGACATGGCTGAAGCCCAGAAATCCTACGATGAGCGCTCAAGAACGTTGAACGTGAATGCTTTTCCGAATGTCCGCCCACGAACAATGTCGATACTTACCAAATTGGGCTACGCGGTTGTTGAACCGGACTGTCCGATTGTCGGTCAGCCGGGTCAGATGAATAACAACTATGTCCAGGACTTGCGCAACAGCCTGTGGGCAGTGATCGATCATCTGGACAAAGCCGGGATAATCGACCGTGACCGGCTTGCAATCGGCGGTCACAGCTACGGCGCTTTCGGCGCCGCCAACGCAATGATCCACACACCGTTCTTTAAGGCGGGAATTGCGGGGGATGGAAATTACAACCGGACGCTGACGCCGATGTCTTTTCAGAGTGAACGCCGGTATATATGGGATGCCAGGGAAGTATATTTTTCCATGTCCCCGATGTTGTGGGCAAACCAGATGAATGGTGCATTACTGATGTACCATGGAATGGACGATGCCAATACCGGAACGTTCCCGATCAATTCCGAACGTATGTTCCAGGCATTGAACGGTCTTGATAAGGATGCGTCTTTATATATGTATCCTTATGAACATCACGGACCTGTGGCAGAGGAAACGCTTCTCGACCTCTGGGCGCGCTGGGTCGAATGGCTCGATATTTATGTGAAAAATCCGGAAAAGTCAAAAGAGCAGACAAAGAAAATAGGTGAAGGCGGAATCCGGTAACAGGTAGATTTACATGCTTAAAAAGATGTGCCGATTTAATTGATCGAGAAGAATCAAAAAAGAGGACGTCCGGTTTATAGAGACGTCCTTTTTTTATTTTGCGGTATAAGGCTCCAAGAGTGCGATTTGTTGAAAACCGTTATGCAGGGGCGTGGCGGAGAGATCAGACTGACTGAGTGGCAGGAGACCCAGAATCAGTCCGATTGATCTTACAATACTTGAAGTATCGTACAACGTGCGGTCTACAAATCCACGTTTGCTGTAGGGGCTTATTGCAAGGGCTATTGATCTGTTGTCAGCCGGATACCCGGTTTGAGAACTGCCTTGAACAACAAAAATCACCGATTCCTGCCAAATTCGACTATTGGATATTGCCTCGACAATCATCCCGAGGGCTTGGTCGCTGTCGGTAACAGCCACCCGGCTAACTTCGAGGTCATCTGCAAAATCCCTGTCTAAGTGATCATGAGGTAAATACAGTATATTCAGTTTTGGGATGGAATTTCCGGCAGCCTGCCGATCGAAGTCTTTAATAAAAATTTCAGCCCGTTCGGTATCCGGGAAATTGACATCGAATGGAGGATAATCAGGAGAAAAATGTCCTTTCAGATTTTCTAAGTTTGCGGTTAAGGAAGATTTTCTATCAGAAAGATACGAGACAAACAACCCATAAAGATTGTACGTCAAATCTTTTTGGTTTGCCGCATCCCAAATATATCCGGCGTCCGGTGAAGCGATAGGAAAAACTCCTTCCGCCGGGTATGGGAAGCCTCGATTGTAAGAGTGAACGGGTGCAAGACTCATTATAAAGTCGGTTACTGTAGCTGCGGTTGACCATTCCAGTCCCTCTCCTCGCGTGGCGCCGTTTACATAAAAATTATCATACAATACAAATTTCTCGGTGAGAGCATGATAATTTGGTGTAACCGCCCTGCCAAAAACCGGAGTTTCAACATTTCCCGTTCTATTCCGGAGGTCACCAAATACCTGCTCATAATTCAGGTTTCCTTTGATGATATAAAATACATACCTGATAAGCGTCGCTTCACCTTGCATCCTCGGTATAGCCCTCGGTTCTCTAAAAGTAACGCCGAATTCAAGCCTGTCAGCCATCTCTACATAACCATTGTTCTTTCTTACCCGTTGTGTATATTCACTTAACCGTGCGTTATCAGGAATTTGGATAAAGGAAACCGTTCCCGGATTACCGCGTTCCCCGGCGTTATTTCTGTCTTTACTGTTGGCATCCTCACTCGAATCTTTACCGCCACCGCGGTTGGTGACAATGAGTTGATTATTAGATAATTTTACCGATGTCGGATATTCTCCGGT
>JADFON010000464.1 GCA_022562855.1 Candidatus Zhuqueibacterota bacterium
ATCCATTCAGGTGATGTTCTTAGCCCCACAATAGCCATGGAGGAGCCTTTGAAGCTGGAATGCGAACATTTTCTCGATTCGATTCTCAATGGAACAACGCCTTTATCTGACGGAGCTAACGGCGTAGAAGTCGTAAAGACGCTTGCGGCAGGGGAATCATCGATGAAGAGCGGCGGCAAATGGGTGGAAATAAGCTAACATTATTTTTTTTGACACTGAAAGACACAGATTCATTATGATTTACACAGATAGAAACTTGTCTATAAGGAAAATCAGCGAAAATCATATCTAATCAGCGTTCATCTGCGTCAAGGTTTTTGATTTTTATTGGAGTCTTTGCGGCTCTGCGGTTACAAAGTTAAATGTCAAAAAGCTTTTATATTCTTGACGGTACCGCCCTTGTGTACCGGTCTTATTTTGCCTTTATACGAAATCCCTTAATCTCATCGAAGGGAGAAAATACATCCGCGGTTTTCGGATTCGCGGCATCTATTTTAAAACTGATAAATGATGAAAAACCCGACTATTTTGTCATAACATTCGACTGTAAAGAACCGACGTTTCGACACAAAATGTATTCCGAATATAAAGCTACCCGCGAGAAAATGCCGGACGAATTGGCTGCATCCCTTCCCAGGATCGACCAGGTGGTTGATGCGCTTAACATCGAGTCCATAAAAATGCCGGGTTATGAGGCGGACGACATTATGGGAACGCTGGCAAAAAAGGCGTATGAAGACGGGTACATGGTTTACCTTGTAACAGGCGACAAAGACCTTATGCAGCTTGTCAACGACCGTGTTTCGTGGTACAACCTGAGAAAAACCGGGCAGGATAATGAAATTCTGGACGCCGAGGGCGTCAGGGCGAAATTCGGCGTGATGCCGGACCAGATAATCGACGCTTTGAGTCTTATGGGCGATTCGTCCGACAACATTCCCGGTGTACCGGGTATCGGGCAAAAGACCGCTATCAAATTGTTAAATTCCTACGATACATTGGAAAAGGTTTATGAAAACCTGGACAACATTAAACAAAACAGCTTGAGAGAAAAACTCAGGGAAAACAGGGAGCTTGCAGATCTCTCGAAGAAGCTTGTCACCATTGACAGGAATATACCTCTTGAACTGGATATTGAAAGTTTTGAAATACGCGAACCGGATACCGAAAAGGCGGGTTCACTTTTCAAAGAACTCGAATTCACTTCATTATTGAAACAGCTTCCCGAAACCAGGGTGGAGACAAGAGACCGTGAACGGAACTATCATACGGTTATGACCGGGGAGGAATTGAAGAATCTTGTTTCAGGTCTTTCGGCTAACCCGTTTGTTTTCGACCTGGAAACCACAAGTCTCGATACCATCACCGCCGAAATTGTCGGGTTCTCGTTTTCCTGGAGTGAGCCGGATGCGTATTATCTTCCGGTTATCGCGCCGGATGAGAAAATCACCCTGACTTTACAAGAGATGCTCGACGTTCTGAAACCCATATTTGAGAATAACTCTGCGCAGATTTGCGCGCATAATGCCAAGTATGACATGAAGATTCTTGCCAAGTATGGAATAAAAGTAAATGGACTGAAATTCGACACGATGATCGCTGCACATCTTATCGACCCGGATAATCGGCAGTACGGTCTCGACAGCCTCAGCCTTGAACATCTTAACATACCTAAAATTCCGACAACGGATCTGATTGGAAGCGGAAAAGACGAAATAAACATGACGGAAGTCCCGCTTGCACAGATTGCAGAGTATGCATGTGAGGACGCCGACTGTACGTTTCAATTATGGAAGAAGTTTGAACCGGTTTTAAAGGAGCAAAAATTAACAAAACTTTTTTCCGAAATAGAGATCCCCTTGATCCCGGTTTTGATCGACATGGAATTGACCGGAATCTCGCTTGACGGGAAGATTTTGAAATCGCTGTCGGTAAAAATGCACTCGATGATGGAGCAGTTGACAAAGGAGATATACGAACTGGCGGGGGAAGAGTTCAATATCGCTTCGCCAAAGCAGCTTGGCAAAATCCTGTTTGAAAAATTGGAGATTCAAAAAGAACTCGGTATCAAAAGGGTAAAGAAAACAAAGATCGGGTATTCGACCAACGTTGCGGTACTCGAACAGTACAAAGGTCACCCGCTTGTCGAACGGATTCTCGAATACCGTCAGCATGCGAAGTTATTGTCGACCTATATCGACGCACTGCCGGAACTGGTGCATGAGAAGACCGGCAGGATACACACCTCATTCAAC
>JADFON010000465.1 GCA_022562855.1 Candidatus Zhuqueibacterota bacterium
TTTTTCCATGATCAACATGCGCTATGATCGCAATATTTCGTATTTTCTCTTTTCTCATTTCACCATCTATTTTGTCATAAAAATGAACAGGTACAGGAAAACCATATTTCCCGTACCTGCGATTAATCATATACAAAGTAACCAAATTTTTTGACAATTCCAAGTAGCGCGTATCAAAAAATTGTCTATCCGATAATGGAGTCTTAATATTCTAATAACGTAAATTCACCGGGGAAAAACTCACCGGATATTCCGGATGATATTTCGGGACACTCAATTACATCAGGCGGACACCTCACCAATAAAAAAGCAGCCTGTTAGAGCTGCTTTTTTATTGGTGAATTTTAACGATTACCAGCCGACATAATCCGGCGGCGCTATCCCCTTTGCCCTCAGGTAAGAAATCGAAATACCCCGCGTATGGGTCATATGATCCATGAGACCTAAATGCATCCTAAATCTGGAACCTTTACTGCCGTCAAACATATTGATCTCCTCACCCAATTCTTCTATGGTGATCTTTTCCAGGGCTTTTGCAACATATTCATTCGATCTTTTTAATTCTGCGATTATAGCGCTTTTCGATTTTAGTTCTAAATTCGCTTCTTCCTCATCAGCCTTGAGGTTGGTAGCCATTAGGAAATTTGCCATAGCGATGTGCAGCATTTGATCGCCAAAGTTGCGGACTATGGGATCGACGGTAAACGCGTACTGCTCTTCGGGCATATTCTCTGCAACCCCCACGTTAAAATCACTCATGGTTTTCCATGCCCTCATTAGATCCTCTTTTTTTACCAATTGTGCATTCGCAGATACAGCAAATGCGAATAAGGCAACCACAAAAACAAGATTTCTGATGCCTTTTGTATTTTTCATGTTATCCTCCCTTGGTTTATAAATTAAATGTCCTGCCGTTATTACGGGTTTATACATACATTAGTTTCAGAAAAGATATTAAATCGCCTTCAATAAATCAAATGGTTTTGCCGCGTAGTGGTCGCTATGCAACAAAAAAAGGATTGTTTTTAATATAAAGAATATATATTTTTGTTAATATTGTACAATCGAAACTTTTTCTCAACATAACCAAACTATAAAGAGAACATACTATGAAAGAAACGATCAGTTTCAATCTAAACGGTAAACCCGTAAGCCTGGCAGCCGAGGGAGACAAAGGTCTATTGTGGGTATTGCGCACGGATTTCGATTTGACCGGTACCAAATTCGGCTGCGGGATCAATTATTGCGGGGCATGTACGGTCGTTGTTGACGGCGAACCGGTGCGGTCTTGCCAATACCCGGTCAAAAATGTCAGGGGAAAAAATGTCACTACCATTGAAGGTCTGTCAAATAACGGCAAACTTCATCCCCTTCAGGAAGCTTTTATCGAGCATAATGCAATGCAGTGCGGTTTTTGTACGTCCGGTATGATTATGCAGGGCTATAGCTTTCTGGAAAAAAATCCAAATAAATCTTTTAGGTTTACCTCAGTTTTCAACTAAAATCCAGAAGTATTAGAGAAAGCCAGGAGCGTCCCTGATTTTTTAGTACGGATGTAAACCCTGACAGGACAGTCACTAAGACTAATATGGGTATAAAATAAAGAGTGACTTTCCTAGGGAAATGTGATAAACTCAAAAATTCACTTGAATGCCTTTAACAGAATAATACATGGTGACATATGACAGTGAAACACATTAAACCAAAACAGCCGATAAGAATAGTGTCAGAGGAGGAGAAGCTGTTTCGAAACATCTTCCGTTATTCAAATGATGCCATATTCGTCATTGATCCGAATATAGATAAAATCCTCGATGTCAATCCCAAGGCTTGCGATATGTTGGGATATTCTTATGAGGAATTACTGTCATCGCCCATTTCAGCCATTCATTCGCAGGAGATTTCCAAATTTCTCGGCTTTACTGATTCTGTTATGAGGTCAGGCCATGGACGGACGAGCGAATTGACATTTTTATGCAAAACTGGGGATACTCTTCAATCTGAGATCTCAGCTTCTCCAATGATTATTGACGATCAAAAGTGTATCGTTGCTATAGTCAGCGATATCAGCGAACGAAAGAAAGCAGAGGAAAAATTAAAAAGAGCGGAAAATCGTATAGAATTTGAAAAAACAAAACTCGAAGAAGTTTTGAGCATTGAAGAGAGTCTTAACGGCATACTAAATTTGGATGAACTAATAACGTATATTGTTGATAAAGCAACTAATATACGTTATTAGTTCATCCAAATA
>JADFON010000466.1 GCA_022562855.1 Candidatus Zhuqueibacterota bacterium
CGGAGAACACCGGCGTAGAGTGGAAAGTGGACTGACGATGATTTCCTCGAATCATCCTGTCTCTCTTTTAAAAGTTTTTTGCTCAACATAGGGATAACGAGTAATGCCACAGCAAGTGACGAGAGAAGGGAAAAAGCCACCGTCCATGCCTGGTCCTGGAACAGTTCGCCTTCTGAGCCGCGCAGGTAAACTATAGGCAAAAAAACAACGATCGTTGTAACCGTGGATGCAGTGATAGCCCCGCTTACCTGGCTTGTGCCAAGTATAATCGCATCCTTTAAAGATTTGCCTTCTTCGATATTTCGGTAAATATTTTCCATGACGATAATAGAATTGTCAACCAGCATCCCCGCCCCGAGGGCAAGACCTCCGAGAGTCATGATATTCAAGGTAAGACCATTGAAATACATGAGGTTAAAGGTGGCAACAATCGATATTGGAATCGCAAGACTGATTATAACGGTGGTCCCAATCCGTCTCAGGAAAACGAAGAGAATTATTACCGCAAGAAAAATCCCCAAAACAAGCGTTTGTTTGACTTCATCGATCGCATTTGTTATAAATTCTCCCTTATTTTGAATGACTTGCAGGTTATATCCTGGCAACCTGTTCTTGATGGATTCAAGCGTAACGAGAAATTCTTCAACAGCCTTTACCGTATTGTACTTTGTCTCTTTGTATACCGCAAGCGCCATACTGCGGGTTTGATTTATCCGGACAATGTTTTCCGGTTCCTTATTCAGAAATTTTATCTCCGCGACATCCTTGAGATATACCGGGACCCGGTCATTGTTTTGATTAGTCAATAAGGTTTGAGATGCGGGTTGCGTATAGGCAACTATGACCTGTTCAATATCTTTGAGTGCGTTGAATTCACTGATTCCCTGGATAATATACCTTGTTCCCATTTCCGTAATCGAACCGCCGGCAACATTCCGGTTGTATTGTGTTATCCTGTTAGCGAGAGAAGAAGTCGTCAAGCCAAACGCATCCAACAGATATTGGTTGGTTTCTATTACAACTTCTTTGTATTCTTGACCTATCATCCTGACATCGGCTATGCCCTCAAGACGGATAAGTTCGTCCCGTAAATAAGATTCTGCAACTTTGCGCAATTCATTCATGTCGGTTATGTCGGGGTGAGAAAGACCCAACAGGATAATCGGCGTTGAATTCGGGTCATGCTGAGTAATATTCAATTCATCTATATCTTCGTTTTGTTTATAACGGGAGAGCGCTCTCTGCAAGCTGAGATACGCCTCATCCATATTAGTTCCCCAGGCATATTCAACAGTAAGCTGAGCGGCGCCAACTTGTGATACCGATGAAATTTGAATGGCATTTTTTTGTCTTATTGCCTGTGATTCAATACCGGTAACATATTGTTTTTCGATTTCTTCCGGTGGACGTTCTCCGGATTTCAGATCAATGAAAATACGTGGATTTTCCATCTCGGGAAACAGGTCCATTCCAAGTCTCTGGAATGAAATGGTACCCAATAAGAGAACGGCGAATACACCCATTAATATCGTTATGGGATAATCGACGGCAAATGTTATTAATTTTTTCATAGTATGGTCATATTAATGTTCAAGAGAATTTTCTCTGCGGGTAACAATATAAACTTGCAAATAATTACCTGTTAGAAATTGTTACTCTTGAACCGTTTCGAAGAGTTTCAAAACCCTCGACAACAAGATAATCGCTCTCATACAGACCGTCAATCACCTCTACTTCATCAGGATTTTCTAAACCGGTTTTAATCGTTCGCTGCCGGGCAACGCCATCTTCAATCACGAATACCGTTTTGTTTGTCCGCCTGACAAGTATGATATTTTTTGGAATTACAATAGTATTCTCCCGGCTGGCGGTAATGATTTCAGCTTTTACAAACATTCCGGGTCTGAGCGCCAAATCCCTGTTATTTATTTGAATTATTGCTTTAAAAGTCCGGGTGTTCGGTTCGAGAGTTGGGGAAACCTGTGTTATTACAGCGTCAATTTTCACATCGGGATTCATATAACTGACGACACGGACTCCCTGGTTTTCTTTGATATTTCCAATAACAGGTTCAACTACGATCTTCCTCATCACATATATTTTCTTACCAATCTCACTGTCCATTTTTTCTTTCATGCGCAATCTCGCCTGAAAAAACTCAGGGACTTTTTTCATTACAAGTCCGTCTTCGGACTTGTACACTCGTTGTTTTTTTCCAGGACTATGTATCCAGGTGGCATGAT
>JADFON010000040.1 GCA_022562855.1 Candidatus Zhuqueibacterota bacterium
CAAATCCGAGTGCGGATTCGTCCCGGGGTTTCTGTTTTAATTGTTCATCGGGAATTCTTTTGATTTCTATATCCATTATTCCTCCGTGCCGTGTAGAGGTTGTGTCCCGTTATTGTCTCTCAGCATATCTGATTTACCAATTCTAAATTTCATTTTTCTTGATGCAGAGTGCGTAAAAAATTTGCTAAATACGCAAAGTCATTTTCAAGTTTGCCGATTTTTTGAAACCGAATCACACTAATTATACCGATTTTTCCGATTTATTAATTATCGGTATTACCCGTGGAAATCTGTGTCAAATAGAAGGTCTCTTTTCTGTGATTTTGCGGTTTGAATTGTTAACGGTCGTTTTTCAGATGTTTGGCTATGACCAGTCTCTGGATCTCCGAAGTGCCTTCGTAAATATCGGTAATTTTTGCATCACGCATAAACCGTTCCACATCGAAGTCCTTCAGATAACCATAACCCCCATGAATTTGAACCGCTTCAACAGCCGCCCTGTTCGCCATTCCTGAGCAGAACAATTTCGCCATTGAGGCTTCTTTCGCAAACGGCAGATTCCCTTCGCGTAGAAGAGCCGCTTGGTATGTCAAGAGTCTTCCCGCTTCGATTTCAGTAGCCATATTGGCTAATTTGATCTGGATCGCCTGGAATTCGAATATCGGTTTTCCGAACTGCACACGCTCCCCGGAATACTTCAAAGCCGCATCTAAGGCTCCCTGGGCTATGCCGACTGCCTGGGCTGCGATACTTATCCTGCCGTTATCGAGAACCTGCATCGCTATATTGAATCCTTCACCCTCTTTGCCAAGAAGGTTAGCTTTTGGGATGCGGGCATTCTCAAAAATCAATTCGACTGTGTCTGAACTCCTGATACCGAGTTTGTTTTCTTTTTTGCCGATTTTTAAGCCTTCGGTCTCCCTCTCAACAATGAGAGCGCTGATACCCTTGTGCCGCTTTTCAGGGTCTATTGTTGCAAAGATGATATAATGACTGGCGTTTGCGCCGTTAGTGACCCACATTTTTGTTCCGTTCATGATATAGTGGTCGCCGTCATCTTTAATTCGTGTTTTCAAAGATGCTGCATCCGATCCTGACCCTGCTTCCGAAAGGGAATAAGCTCCGAGACCGTTCCCGCCTGCGATCGGTTTAAGAAATTTCTCTTTTTGTTCTTCGGTGCCGAAATTGAGGATACAACAACAATAGAGAGAATTATTAACCGCGATTATCGTGCCGACAGCAGCTTCAACCCGCGAAAGTTCTTCGACAATGATGACATAGGCGATACTGTCCAACCCTGCCCCTCCGTATTCTTCGGGAATAACTACACCCATAAATCCGAGTTCGCCGAGTTTTTTTATAGCCTCGTGGGGAAATTCCTGTTTTTCATCCCGTTCACGTACTCCCGGTGCAAGCTCTTTTTCGGCGAAATCTCTTGCCATCTGCTTTATAAACTCATGTTCTTCGGTTAACCTAAAGTCCATTTTATTGCTCCGATAATACTATATTTTAGTAGAAAGGTCATAAATGTAATCATATAGTTCTTTGCTTCCACGTTTTGAGAGATTTGCGTTTACACCGAATAATACATTTTTGATCATTTCCCGATGTGCTTCCGTCAGGTCAGAAGTTTTTAGTTCCTGTTTGACGCCGCCGAAGGCTACGAGTCTTCCATTGCTTTTTTTACTTTTCGGGTCTTTGTAAAGTTTCAGAATGGAATACATAAGAAAGTTCACAATATCTTCCTTATCAGCCTTGCGGCTGTCGCCCTTTAACCGGAGAATCAATTCCAGACCGCTTTCTTCTTGCGGATTTTCTTCGACCCGGTAAATAGTCCGTTCACCCCATTTACTCATTATATTTCCTTCTAATTATAATCATAAAACCCGCTGCCTGTTTTTTTCCCGAGCCTGTTTGCGGCTACCATTTTTTTGAGAAGAGGGCAGGGGCGGTACTTTGAATCGCCTAATTCCCGGTGCAATACTTCCATAATTGCAAGGCAGACATCAAGACCGATCAAGTCGGCAAGCGCCAAAGGACCCATAGGGTGCGCCATTCCAAGCTTCATCACGGTATCGATCGAATCCTTGTCTGCTATGCCTTCAAACAGGCAATAAACCGCTTCGTTTATCATCGGAAGCAGTATCCGGTTTGAGATAAATCCCGGATAGTCTTTTACAACCACGGGAGTCTTTCCCAGTACCCCGCACAATTCCGCAACTGTTTCCAGGCATTCTTCCGAAGTTTCGAGACCCTGGACAATTTCCACGAGTTTCATCATCGGAACGGGGTTCATAAAATGCATTCCAATAACTCTCCCGGGATTTTTTGTTGCACCGGCAATCTTGGTAATGGATACGGATGAAGTATTGCTCGCAATAATGGCGTCTTTATCCGTTATTTCATCCAATTTCGAAAACAATTCGCATTTGACGGTTTCGATTTCAATAACAGCTTCGATGACCAGGAACGAATCGGATGTATTCGATAGTTCGCAGCTTGAAGTGATCCGGGCAAGCGATTCGTCTTTTTGTTTACCGGAAATAATTTCTTTTTTGACCTGCCGCTCCAGGTTCTTCTCGATCATTGCAAGCGCCCCGGTCAAAATGTTCTCATCAACATCGATCAAGTTTACGTTGAAACCGCTGAGAGAAAACACGTGCGCTATTCCGTTCCCCATTGTCCCTGCTCCAACAACAGAGACCGTTTTTTCAGCAATCATTTACTTATACCTCATAAATAATAATGTTCTTTTATTGAAAAGTTATCCGGTTTTAAACCTCATCTTAACTCAATCTAAAAAAGATTGGCTTACATTAGTTCTACGATCACGGCGGTCGCTTCGCCGCCTCCATTGCACAGTGAAACTACGCCATTTTTGGCGTCACGGTCCTTCATCGCGTACAGTAACGTGGTCAAAATCCTTGCGCCGCTTGCACCGATCGGATGTCCAAGCGCCACAGCGCCGCCGTTTACATTTACCTTTTCAGGATTCAAGTCGAGAATCTTGTTATTCGCCAGAGACACGCAGGAGAACGCTTCATTGATTTCAAATAGGTCAATATCCTCAATAGCCATATCTGCGTTTCCCAGGGCTTTGTTGATTGCATCGGAAGGCGCCGTAGTAAACCACTCGGGTTCCTTAGATGCGGTGGCGCTGGCAACCACTTTTGCAAGGGGATTGACGCCCAATTCCGTCGCTTTTTCCGCCGACATCAAAACCAAAGCGGAAGCCGCGTCATTTATGCTCGATGCGTTTGCTGCGGTCACCGTACCTTCTTTATCGAATGCCGGACGGAGTTTTGGAAATTTTTCAGGAATTCCCCTGGGTGGTTCCTCATCGGTGTCGACGGTCACGGGGTCGCCTTTGCGCTGCGGCACTACAACCGGTGTAATTTCAGCTTTGAACCTTCCTTCTTTCATTGCCTCTAATGCCCGGCGGTAACTTTCGGCGGCAAAACTGTCCTGGTCTTCCCGTGAAAAATCCATTGTGCTTGCGCATAATTCGGCGGCGTTACCCATATGGAAATCATTGTATACATCCCAAAGCCCGTCCTTCACCATCGAATCGACGATCTGACCGTGACCGAGACGGTACCCGGTTCTCGCTTTGTCGAGCAGGTAAGGAGCCATGCTCATATTTTCCATTCCGCCCGCTACCACAATATCCGAATCGCCCACCCTGATCGCCTGTGTGCCGAGCATGACCGCTTTTAAACCCGAACTGCATACTTTGTTAACCGTTGTACAATCGGTTCCATTTGGAAGTCCGGCGTAAATTGCCGCCTGCCGTGCAGGCGCCTGACCCAGACCTGCGGATAAGACACAACCCATAATCACCTGGTCAACCTGTTCGGGTTTGATGTTAGCCCGTTTTACCGCTTCCGCAATTACGATTGCCCCCAGTTTTGGCGCAGGAATTTCACTCAGCTTTCCGTTAAACGAGCCGATCGGTGTTCTGCATGCCGAAGCGATCACTACTTCTTTCAAACCGTTCAAGACTGCATCTCCATTCTAAAAATACGAATAGTAAAAATAGAAAATATTTTGATGCTTACGAACGCAGATTGTTTATGATTTACCCTGATAACGCTATACTTATTTCATAAATAAAGTCTCTTCCGCCTATGGCGGATCCCTTACTAATGACGGGGTCAGGCAGCCTCCGGCTGACATAATAAATCTGTCCCTTCCCGCCACCTCCCGTCAGGGATCGCCATGAAAATCTGTGTCAGAGTTTCTTTATCTTGTACATTTTTATATTTCGTCAGGTTTATTCGTTTAAATCAACAGGTTTTAAAGAGACACCTTTTTCCGTCTCTTCAAAGTATCCTGCTTTCATTCGCGGCGAATGGGGAAAAACAATGAGCCAGTTTTCCTTTAAAGCATTTGCAATCAGTTTTTTCTTTGCTTTCAAAGTATCCATCGGGTTCAGGTCATACCCCATAATGTACGCTAATTTTATATGACTTCTTGTCGGGATAATATCTCCAACATAGCATGCCGTCTGTCCCTCTGACTTTATTATAACCATTTGGTGATAAGGCGTATGTCCGCCGGTAATTTCTACCCGGATGCCGTCCACGATTCCCCCGTCACCTTTGAGAAAGTGTACCTGACCGTACTCTTCAATAGGCAAAAAGTTTTCCGGCAGGTAGCTCGCCGCCGTCCTTTCATTGGAGTTTACAGCAAAATCCCATTCATTTTTCTGGATATAGTACCGGGCGTTTGGAAATACCGGTCTGTATTTACCGTTCTCTCCTTTTTCTGTGGCTCCCCCGGCATGATCGAAATGGAGATGGGTCAGTATTACTCCGGTAACGTCATTTTTGCTTATCTCCATTTCCTTCAGGCTTTTAACAAGATTTGTGTTTCGGTCGATTCCAAGTATTTCAAGGTTTTTATCATCCCATTTTTCACCAATTCCGGTATCGACAATAAATATTTCGTTGTCAAATCTGATTACCAGCGGGTCCATACTGAGAAGAATCCTGTTCCTTTCATCGGCGGGGTCGGTTTTATTCCACAGAGGTTTTGGAACGACCCCAAACATTGCGCCTCCATCGAGTTTGAAAAACCCGTCGGTTGCAATTTTAATATCAAATTTCCCGATTTTCATAGTGTGTAATCCTGTTAAACAAAAAGTGAAAGGATACTTATTTAATGGTACTAATCCCGCAGTCCGAAAGAGGCTGAAATACTGTCAATAGTAATAGTATCTACGTGTCTATCCGTGCAAGGTTTTATGCAACAGATAAGGGTTACTTTGTAGATTTTACTGCTGATTCGGTAGAGGCACCGGCGGCTGAGTTGTTGCCGCCGGCATTAAAATTATCATACGCTTCGATAATTTCTTTAACCAACCGGTGTCTTACAACATCGGTGGAATCCATGTAAAAAAAATCAATACCTTTTATTCCTTTTAGGACATGTTGGATTTGCACAAGTCCCGAATGAGATTTATCATTCAAATCAACCTGTGTAATATCGCCTGTAATGATCGCCCGCGCGTTTCCACCCAATCTTGTCAGGAACATTTTCATTTGCAGCGTTGTACTGTTTTGAGCTTCATCCAGAATCACGAACGCATTATTCAACGTCCTTCCGCGCATATAAGCAAGGGGAATAATTTCTATTGTGTTGTTTTCCAGGTATTTTTTCAGTTTGTTTTTCGGTATCATATCGTTTAAAGCGTCATGCAGAGGCCAGAGATACGGTTCAATTTTTTCCTTCAGGTCGCCCGGCAAAAACCCGAGATTTTCACCGGCTTCCACGGCGGGACGCGAAAGTATAATTTTTTTTACATGTTTGTTCTTTAAATACTGTATGGCTATTGCAACTGCGAGATAGGTTTTCCCGGTTCCCGCAGGGCCGATAACAAAAACAATTTCGTTTTTTTGGACCGATTCGAAATAACCCTGCTGTCCGGCGGTTTTCGGTTTTATATACCCGTTTTCGGTGAAAAGGATTACAGAATCAAGTTCTTTCTTAGCCTGCTCCGGCGGTTTATCGATTTGAATCAACCTAATTGCTGTTTCGATGTCACCGGTATCGAGTTTTTTGAACTTGTTGATATGAAAAATCAGTTCGGAAAATAACTCTTCGACTTGTTTGACAGTCTTTTCGCTACCGGTAATGCTTGCTTTTCGTCCCCTGACGGTGATTTTCGCGTCAAAATTATTTTGAATTACATCGAGATTGCTGTCATTCATTCCAAGCAGGATCAGCGGATCGATACTGTGTAAATCAAAGGAGTGTTGTACTTCAGCCATATATCAAATATTTTAATAGTCGAAAAATCCGAACATAATAAAAAAGGCTCGTGGTTAAAAATAAACCATGAGCCTTTTTACAGTTTTTAACAAATAATAAGCAATAAAATCATGTTTCTAAAATTTCAACATCAATAACCGTCAAGTGGTCACCGTATAATAAATATCATGTGTGGATATATAACATTTGCATCGTTTGAAGTGCCCTCTATCACCGATTTGTTAAGTTCATATAACTGGTTCCACTTAAACGGATCGTTATAGACCTGCGGCAACCCCGCAATCTTTGAAAGGTATTCACCCCTGACGACCAAATGTTCGTTATCGAGAACGTCTTTGAATATCTTGAAATCCTGACCCGGAAAAATGAGATTAGGGTCCTTGATCATGTCCCTGTTTTTCGTATAAATTCGAATCCACTGAAACGGGTCGTTATAGATACTCGGCATCTTCGATATTTTCCAGAGATGGTCGCCGTTTGAAACAGTATACACTTCAAACGGAGGCGAAGCGTTTTCAAGCGCATCTCTCAGACGGTTCAGTAAATTATTGATTTCATCGATCAATGAATGGGCGTCGGGATGTTTTGCCGCCGTTCTGCCGGAGAGTTCCGAAAGACGGTCGCCGGCGCCATCGACCTCGTCACCGCGTCTGTACAGGTCTCCGGATGAGAGATTCAAAAGACCTTCTATTGTACTTTTGAGACGGCGCAGTTCCGAAAGATAATTCTGTAGTCCCTGTTCGGTAGTGCCAAGCTCACGCCATACATCGTCCATGATAGTATCGATTTGCTGATTTAGTTCGTCTAACCGCGCACGAAGCTCAGCAATTTCACTTTCAAGCTGGGCAATTCTGGTTTGTGCGGCAGCTTCTCTTTGTTGCCATTCCTGCAACTGGGCAAGATAATCTCCGTATTTCACTTTCTCCTGCGCAGACAGCGGAGCAACCCCCACTATGCAAACCGCCAGCAAAGCGGTCAAGGTTAGAATCAAATATTTCGATTTCATACGTTTTCAACTCCTATAATTTTCCAACAATTGAGGATGACTGGACCGGAAATATCTTATTTATTTTCTCCTCCCCTTATACTTTTCAGGAGATCTTCTGCATCGAGTAATTCCTGCTCTTTCTGCGTGATTTGCCTCTCCAAATCTGCTTTTTCAGCTTCTAAATCCTGTACCTTTTGTTCCGCCGACAATGCGGCTTGTCTTTGTCGTTCCAGGGCATTGAGGTCATCCTGGCTTGCATATTTCGTACAACCACCAAATACAAGGACAAGACTTGACAAAGAGATACTGACAACAACCGCTGCAGTTCTTAATTTACATTTCATGAATCGGGAACCTCCTGTTGTGTACTAAAACGGATGGTAAAATCTTGGCGTATATACTATATTAAGGTACATTATAATAACAAATTATAAAATTATTGTCAAGTGAAAAAAAAACACCTTATTATATTGATCAAGCACAAATCTCTGCATATACACAGTGTTGTAGCAGACCTTTAACGACGGTCTATATATAGTATTACGAGACTGATTGCAGATCGGTTCCTTTATTGTATTTTCTACCCGATTTCATCCAGATTCGGTATCGGTTTCAACAACTTTACTCCAAAAAAAAGTTTAATGTCGTCAACCCCGGCAAACAGGCATGGGATAATGAATAACGTAAAAATAGTCGAGAAAAACAAACCTCCTACAATTGTTACCGCGAGAGGTCCCCATGTATCCGACATGCCTCCCAGTCCTAAAGCCATCGGCAAGAGTCCGAAAATCGTTGTTACCGATGTCAGGACAATCGGGCGAAAACGAACCGAGCCAGCCATAATTATCGACCGCCACTTGCTGTAGCCGGCTTTCCGGGCGTTGTTTATAAAGCTGATAAGCACCAAGGCATCGTTTACAACTATGCCCGACAAAGCGACTATCCCGTACATAGTCGCAATCGTAAACGGGCTGTTTATGATGAGCAGTCCGGCTATTGCCCCGATAAAGGCGAACGGAATAGTATAGAGAATGATTAACGGCTGTATGAAAGAACTGAATTGACCGCCGAGGATTATATAAATAAGGAACACTCCAAGTATAAAGAGTTTCCAAAGACCTTCCATCGTCTCGGCGAATTCGGAAAATTCGCCTCCGAACGTCAAGGAATACCCGGGATGACTGGCTGCAATGTCTTCGTATTCTTCCATGATCCGGTTGTTTACGGCATTCGTATTTGCTATAGAAGCGTCAACATCTGCTGTAACGGTAATTGTTCTTTCCCCGTCGGTCCTTTGAATAGCGGTGTATCCCGGTTCAATAGAAAAATCGGCAATGTCTCTCAAAGCTACAAGTTTATTTAACGGGGTTTTAATTTTTAAATTTTTAAGATCATCGATGCTGTTTCTGGAGTTACTTTTGTACTTTACGATAATTTCGATTTCTTCATCCAAATCTCTGAAATTTGAAGCGACAGATCCGTCAAAAGCCGTCCGAACCGTTGAGGCAATCTGAAAAATATCGAGACCGTAAAGCGCCGCACGCTCTTCATTTACTTTTATTTTCAACTCCTTTTTACCAAAATCGAAGTTGTCCCGGATATCGAACACTCCTTCAATTCGGCTGAGTGAAGCCTTTACTTTGTCGGCAATTATACGCAATTCATCAAAATTCTCACCCCGGATTCTTATTTCAACAGGCGGTCCGGTCGGCGGTCCCGTGTTTACGCCGGAAAATTCGATAGACTTTATACCCGGTATATCTTCGGTTTTTGTGCGGAGTTCTTCTATATACGACTCGACGCGTCTATCCCTGTACTCAGCCTCGACAAGTTCGATGGTCAACTGACCGACGTTCGGTTTAAGATACCAATCGCTGTCTGTCTGCATAACCCCGGTGTTGGTTACAACAGACTTGACATCGGCATCGGGGAGGGTCATTGCCTCTGCCTCAAGCTGCCTCATTATACGATCGGTTTCTTCCAGTTTTGTCCCTTCCGGCAGCATTACGCGGACAAAAAACAACGGAACTTCGTCCCCTGCAAACATGTCAACACCGATAAATGCTACAACAAGAAAAATACTGAATAAAAACAAAACCGTAACCACGCCGATAGCTAAATACCTTTTACGAAACAGGTGTTTCAGAATTTTAAGATACTTTGAGCGAATTTTCAAAAATACTTTATTCCGTTTATGGACGGTGTGATTTTTTCTTGAGCTCCATTCCGCTATATGCGAGGGAAGTACAAAAAATGCTTCGAACAGGGACGCCACAAGGGCAAGGGTAACAACAATGGGCATTACCTTGAAAAATTCTCCTATTATTCCCGGTACAAGCATCAACGGCAAAAATGCGGCAACCGTGGTCCCTGTGGCTGCAAGCACCGGTATCGTAATCTCTTTTGTGCCGATTACCGCTGCCTTATAAGGCGAATATCCTTTCTGTATATAACGGAAACAGTTCTCGATGACGATTATGGCATCGTCTACAATGATCCCAAGCACCAGGACAAGCCCGAATAACGATGTCCCGTTTAAAGATTCGCCTTTAATGTTTAAGAATATAAAAGTCATAAGGAATGTCACCGGTATTCCGATTGCTGCGAACATGGCGTTCCGCCACCCGATAAAAAGCCACAGTACAATCAAAACCATGATAAGCCCAATTATCGCGTTTGATTCTAATATATCCAAAACAGCGGCAACCGGAATTGCCATATCATTAGAAAAACGTATGTTCACTCCGGAAGGCAGATTTTTTTGTTTTCTTTCAGCGATATCCCGGATTTCTTTCACCAGGTCGATAACATTCCCTTCGGGATTTTTTGCAATGGTCATTGTTATGGTGCTTTGACCGTCAAGCCTGCTGAGATTTCCGGCTTCTTCAAGAGTGTCTGAAACTGTCGCCACATCCCTGACCCTGACTTGACCTTCATTGGCGCTCATTCTGACAATGACATTTTTTAAATCTTCAACCCGGTCAACTTCGCCGACCGTTCTCAAAATATACTCCGATCTGCCGACTGTCAACGTCCCGCCGGGAATGTTCAGGTTTTTCATGGCAATGCTATTTACCACCTGACTTAAAGAAAGATTATAACTATTGAGCCTTTCCCGGTCTACTTCAACCCAAATTTCACGGTCGCGGACGCGTCCAAGTTCAGCCCGGGCAATATGGCTCAGACT
>JADFON010000467.1 GCA_022562855.1 Candidatus Zhuqueibacterota bacterium
GCCCGACCCGGAAATTCCGGTGATGACAATTAATTTATTACGTGGAAGCTGGAGATTTATATTTTTGAGATTATGCTCACGGGCGCCGCGGATCGTGATGAATTTTTTTATCATTTTGTCTTTATATTATTGCACAGGTTTGTTGGGATTAAACCTCGGCTTAGTGCATCAAACTTATCGATAATTCGATTTTGATTAAGTCTCTAATGTAAAACTATTTGTAGATACTTTCAAGATTTATTCGTATTTATTTGTACAGATTTCCTGTCTTGTCTCAACAAAAGAGGAAAATTACCGGAACTTTATTTTGTAATATTTTAATTTTCTTATTACTTTGAAGTAAAAAATTTCGAAACAGTATAAATCATAGAGTTAATTGAAAGTCCGGATTTTTAACATGCAAAAAAAAATGAATCTTCGTTTTGCGTATATAGCAGCCTGTGTTATTATTACTACAGCTTTTTCCTGTACGAAGGAAAGAGTATTGACTCCGTTGGAAACCGTCTCGGGAGGCTCCGTAACAACCTATGATGAAATGATGGTGTTTCTGAATGACCTTCAACAGAAAAACGGCGGTTTTACCATTGAATCATTAACAGTATCGGTTGATGGCAGAGATATACCGGTGCTTCGCTTTCAACAAGCTGCAACGGAGGAAGAAAATCCATCCGGGAAAATTACGATATTAGTTTATGCTCAGCAGCACGGTGACGAGCCTTCCGGTAAAGAAGCCGTAATACAACTCGCCAGGGACATAGCGACCGGTGAATTCACAGATTTTTTGCAAACTGCCGATTTACTGTTGGTCCCCCAGCTCAATCCTGACGGCGCCGAAAGTAACCGGCGCTTAAATAGCAATAACGTTGATTTGGACCAGGACCATATGTCGCTTTCACAGCCGGAAACCTCCGGTCTTCAGCAATTATTTCGATCCATCCTCCCGGAAGTTACCCTCGATATTCAGGAATATGAAACGCAAAACGAAAAATGGAACGCCGCAGGATACCGGAAAAATTTCGGAATACAGATGGGCGTAGCTTCAAATCTCAATGTGTCGATAGTGCTTCGCCGTTTTGCATGGACAAACGTATTTCCGGCTCTCCAACAAGATTTGACGTTAAAAAATATTCACTTCCAGCGGTATCTTGAAGTTGATGACCCGACAAAACGGTTCAGGTATGGAACAACCGCGATAAACAATGGGAGAGGCAGCATGGGGCTTTACAATACTCTCGCATTTGTGCTCAACGGTCCAAAAGGATCGACCGGAACCGATAATATTCGTGAACGCACCCGCAGACAGGTAGAAACAGTAAAATCATTCCTGGACTATTTTTCTCGCAATGCAGAAGAGGTTAAGCGTATCGTCAGGGAAGAACGGACAAAAATGATCAGGGGAAACATACGGCAGAGAATACATGTCAATATGGATTTCAAAAAAGATCCGGCGAATCCCTCCGTTACCGTTCCTGTGGTACTATTAGAAAATGGCGAACAAATTGACAATTCTTTTAATAATTTTTACCCGCTTGTAAGCTCATCGATATCGGTCACCCGTCCTTTGGGGTATGCGATTCCGCCGGGTTACGAGAACATTGTCGACCTATTGAGAAATCATGAGATCGAGGTGCAAAGATCTGAAGAAGCCGCACGAGGCGTTTTGGAGTTATATACCATTAATTCCGTAACCAGGACAGAGATTGAAGACAAAGAAATGTTATCGGTAAACGTCTCTATGAGAAGCCGGATTTCCACCATTCCCGAAGGATATTATATTGTGTGGTGCAACGACATAACCGTGGCAAAGATCATCGTATTATTAGAACCCCATTCCATCTGGGGTTTGGCGCAGCAGAGGGAATTTTTACCTCTGCTGAATTCAGGTCCTTCCTATCCGATCATCCGGATTATGAGAATAATGGATTAAACGGCTCAAATCATCCGGTTTGAGTTCGTAAGCTAATCAATTCTAAATAATATAACTTAACTTTTGTATTTTTCAAATTGATGCACTCGATTATGCATTTTCACTCGGAACAAAAGGAACACCCCCCTTATTCCCCCCTTCCCGTCAGGGACGGCTGGCGCCGCGAGGGGGGACTAAGGGGGGTGTCACAATTTCGAATTAAATCCCTATTTCTTGCAATTTGTTGTATTATCATCGGCAAGTGTTAAAATACAAAAGTTCTGTAGTACAAATAAAAAAAGGCTGTCAATAAATGACAGCCTT
>JADFON010000468.1 GCA_022562855.1 Candidatus Zhuqueibacterota bacterium
TGCACGCGGATTCGGCAGGGCTTCGAATGAAGAGAACAGGATTGAAGATGTCACTTTGAGATTTGACAACGAACTGCGTATCACGAATTCTAACAAGCTAAGTTTTGGCATGGAATTGTCTGACTTTTCTGCAGGATACAAATCCACATTGAATGATTCAACAAATATTTTTTCACGCGACACTAAAGCGAAGCAAAATTCATATTATTTGCAAGACGAATTTAGTCCAACCAGTTCGCTTGAATTGACATTAGGAGTGCGGGCGACTTTTTACAATCAATCTAATTCAGATTATGTCGAACCCCGTGCATCTTTTGTTTACAGAGTCATTGACAATTTTCGTCTCAAAGGGGCATGGGGAAAGTATAATCAGTTCATCAACCGTATAGTAAATGAAAATGTGCTTGAGGGCAGCAGGGATTTCTGGCTTCTGGCAGATGATGATCTAAAACCAAGTTCTGCAGAACACTATATCATGGGTTTAAGCTATGAAAATGAGAATTACTTGTTCGATGTAGAGGGCTATCAAAAAAATATGAGCAACCTTCTGGAATACTCCCAACGGACAAATAGAAACAGACAGATCAACAATCCATTGTTCCTTGGCGATGGAGTCGCAAAAGGTGTTGAGTTTTTATTGCAAAAAAAGCATGGTATGTTTACCGGATGGGCAGGATATACACTTGGAAAAACAGAGCATATATTCCCTGACCTGAACAACGGAAACGCATTTCCTGCAGACAATGACAGAACACATGAAGTTAATTTAGTTGCTTCTGTGACTAAAGGGTTATGGGATTTTTCCGGGACCTGGGTGTATGCTACCGGTAAAGCTTATACAGCTCCTGAAAGTCAATATGCCCTGACTCTGCTGGACGGCAGCCAGTTAAGCTTCATTCATGTCAGCGACAAAAACGTCAACCGATTGCCAGACTATCATCGTCTTGATCTGAGCGTCTCACGCAGATTCAATTTCGATGACTGGAGGCTTGACGTCGGGGGATCGGTCTTCAATGCGTATAACCGAAAAAACGTCAATTACCGGGAATATATCCTTGATACTACCCCAGTGGTCATTACCGACAAACTCATGCTCGGATTAACGCCAACTTTTTACATCAGGATGCATTATTAATATGAAGTTTATACAAAAAGGTCAACAATAATGAAAAAATATGTAATTTTATTGACGGTTCTTGTAATATTCACTGTTCTTGCCTGTTCAACCGAGTCTTTAGTTGGCCCGAATAACGATTTGCTGGTGATCCAGGCATATGTGTTTGCCAATGAACCCGTAAACGATATCAGGATTACCTCAACACTTCCTCTTGGGGTCGAAGATGCCAGTCCGACGCCAATCAATGACGCTTCTGTATCAATTTCGAAAAATGGAAACATATTTATGCTAAAGTCCAGCCCGGGCGATAGTGGATATTATCATTATGACGGCAGCGATTTCTCAATTGAAGCAGGTGATGATTTGATATTGACCGTTACCTATCTGGGAGTAACAGCGACAGGGGAAACAACGGTTCCGGCGGCGCCGGAGAATTTGAGTTTGTCGAGTGACGTCGTCGTCTATCCCGAGTTTTCGTTTGGGGGTGGGGGACCAGGCAACAGACAAGGTTTTCTTGGTAATTTTCAGATGTCCGTTCGATGGAGAAAGGAAACAAATGCTTTTTATTATGTGAAAATAGATAACATTGACGCCAATCCTGAACCGGTTGATTTCAGTTTTCCCTTCCTTTCCAATTTCGGAATCATTTCACGTCCGACAGCAAATGACAGCTTTCAGGTTAATCTTTTTACGTTTACCCAACTTGGCAAACATCGGGTAAAAGTATTTAGAGTGAACCGGGAGTATGCAGATCTTTTCCTGACTAGTTCTCAGGACTCAAGAGATCTAAACGAACCGTTGACAAATATCGAGAACGGGCTCGGCATATTCAGCGCGTTTAACAGCGACAGCCTGTTTTTTGAACTAATTCGTCAATGATATAATTTAATTCGATAATTATTGCCATCGATACAACAACACTATTAATAAATGAAGAAGCATAGAGGCAGTTCGGTTTACAAAATACATTGACCGGGAAATCAAGATAAAAATTGGGAGCGGAATATGCGTCCCTGACGGGAAGCGGTTCGGTCGTATACGGAATATTTTTGGAGGAGGATAATGCCCGTAAAGCAGAGGTTATCTTCAAA
>JADFON010000041.1 GCA_022562855.1 Candidatus Zhuqueibacterota bacterium
CCACGTGAATGGGTGGGTGGTGGCCCCTATGTGATCTCAGCGGGACGTGAGTAGACATCCCATAAAAACTACTTGAAGACGACATTTACCTCTTACATAATCACGGGATATTCCCTACCCGAAATTCGCCAGTTCGATCTTATCCTTTTACCACCCATAACTTGATCTTTGTTTCCACATTTTGGTGCAGTTTTATCGTTACGGGGTAAATTCCGAGAGCCTTGACCGGTTCATCAAGCGATATGACTTTTTTATCGATTTCAAAACCTTTCTCCCGCAAAAGATCGGAGATATTCTGGTTGGTTACCGTTCCAAAAATCCGGTCATCCTCCCCGACGGTAACAGTGGCAGTCACGGAAACTTTCTCAAGTTTCTTTGCCAATTCCTCCGAATCCAGCTGCACACGTTTACCTTGCATAAGCGTCTGTATTTGTTCTTCTTCGAGGATTTTTTTGTTTCCTTTGGTAAGAGGAAGAACAATCTGCTGAGGGATCAAAAAATTCCGGGCAAATCCCGGCTTTACATCAACCACATCACCGGATTGACCCAGTGATTCATAGTCTTTTCGTAAAAGTACTTTCATTTTGTCTCACACTTTTGGAAATCTTAATAAGATTGTATTAGATTTATTAACGTATTACTTTTCTCAGCGGGCAATATCTGAAACATAGGGTATTATTGCCATTTGACGGGCACGTTTTATAGCTCTTACCAGCATACGCTGATGCTTGGCACAGGTGCCGGATATTCTTTTCGGGATTATTTTTCCCTGCTCGGATGTAAATCGTGAAAGTTTTTTTTCATCTTTGTAATCTATGAAAAATTCCTTGTTCTCACAGAATCTACATATCCGTTTAATCGGTTTTAGTTTTAACACGTAGTATCCTCTCTAATAGTTAATCGTTTCATCAATTTAACTATAAATTAAGATCCCGCATTCCGGGATAATCTTTGTTAATCTCGTCAGGTTTATCAGGGCTATCGGGTTGGTCGAACCCCTTTTCGTCATCCGGATTCAATTCCGAAGGACCTGCCGCAAGTGGTGTGGAGCCGGAATAGGGATCGGTAAAAGAAGCGTCTTCTTCCATAATGTGCTCTGAATCCGTTTGATCCTTTTCCACGATAATTTCGGTATTTGACTTTTTGTTCAAAAACTGAATCCTTTTTGCCTTGATTTCAACTATGTTGCGGTAAAATCCGTTCTCGAGTTTCCAACTTTTACTTTGCAATTCGCCTTCAACCATAATCGCACAACCCTTTGTCAGGTTTTCGTAACAACTCTCGGCGAGTTTGTACCAGGCTACTATTCCTACATAACAGACATCCTCGCGCCAATTGCCGGAATTATCTTTAAAATTTCGGCTGTAGGCGATTGGGAAGTTAGCCACAGGCGTACCGTTTGTTGTGGTTCGAAGCGTTGGGTCTTTGGTAAGATTTCCTGCAATTGTGATTGAGTTAATATCCGGCATTTTTAAGTCAGCCATGATAATATCCTCTTTTGTGCATGGAATTCATCACATCGTTTTCGATGCAACTATATTTACATTAATATCCATACTCCGATACAAATATGACCCGGTTTTATTCAACAAATGGCGCCAACTGGACACATAATTTAATTAAAGCTTTCCCTGTTTGTTTTAATAACGCATTTTAGCCCGTCAGGAATAGGGCAAATAATTATTCTTTTTCCTTGTTATCCGGGCTGTCATCCTCCGGCTTTTCTTTGCTTTCGTCTTCTTTTTCATCAGATTCGGCAATGCTGTCAGTATTCTCTTCGCCGGAACTATCCACTTCAGGCTCCGGTTCAGAATCATTGTCCGCTTTCTCCGGTTCCGGAACATCCCCATCAACCGCTTCTTCCTGCCCGGTTTGTTCTTCCTTTTGCGGAACGGTCTCATCACTCTCAGTCTCTGAAACTGATTCAGAATCTTCACTATCATCTGATTCCGCTTGCTTAACCGGTGCAGGTTCATCATCCTGATCATCGTCGGAAGCCACACTTTCTGACGGCGAATCATCCTTGTCATCAGTGGATTCCTCAACCGGATCTGATTCTTCCTTCGTCGGTTCCTCTGTTGTAGGTTCTTCAGCAGGAGTTTCTTCTTTTGAATCGGATGTGGCGGAATCGTCTGCCGTTGTTTTCTCCGGCTCGGGTTCAGATGTAGATTTATCCCCGGCAGGAGTCGCCGAATCAGTTTGCCCGGCTTTTACATCGTCCGAAGATTCGTCTTCTGATTTTTGCGCTTCTTCTTCCTGCTCCGCGATTTTGAGCTTAGCTTCTTCTTCTTTTCGCATTTGCTCTGCTAAAATGGCTTTCTTGTCCTTATAAATCGTCATAAACCGGAGAATATGTTCATTAAGACGGTATTCTCTTTCGAGCTCCACAATAGTTTCAGGAGGAGCCTCAAAATTAAAAATAATGTAAAAACCGTATTGGAATTTCTTGATAGGATAGGCAAGTCTTCTCTTGCCCCAATGTACCGTTTCTCCGAGTTTCCCTTTTTGCTTTTTGATTATGTCTTCACTGCGAGAAACAATACGGTTAACGGTCTCTTCGTTCAGTGATGAGTTAACTATTATAATGGATTCGTAAACTTTCATATAATCTCCAGACTTGTTCGCCGGAGGCGTTTTCCCGAACAGCCGGGACAGACAGCCTCAGGCGGATGCGTACCTTTTTAATTGCTTATTTCATTTAATATAGGAGCTATAACGAGTGAAACGACAGCTGTCAATTTGATGAGGATGTTCATCGATGGACCTGAGGTATCTTTGAACGGGTCACCGACAGTATCCCCGGTAACAGCAGCTTTATGCGCATCGCTTCCCTTCCCTCCAAGGTTGCCTTCCTCAATGTATTTCTTGGCATTATCCCATGCCCCGCCGCCGTTAGCCATAAACAATGCAAGAAGAACCCCGCTCAGCGTAGCGCCTGCCAGCATACCCCCAAGCGATTCTTTCCCCATCAGGAATCCAACCAATATAGGCACAATAAATGCCGTCATTCCAGGAAGAATCATTTCTCTGAGCGCCGCTTTTGTGCTGATATCAACGCATCTTGCCGAATCTGGTTTTGTGGTTCCTTCCATAATTCCCGGGATTTCTCTGAACTGACGCCTAACTTCTTCCACCATTTTCTGTGCAGCCCTGCCGACAGCCGACATTGTAGTCGAGGCTATAAAGAACGGGAGAATTCCACCTATAAACAACCCTATGACAACCATATGATCGGTAAGGTTTATAACCGTTACACCTGCCGCTACCGTGTAAGCAGAAAAAAGAGCAAGGGCTGTAAGGGCAGCCGAACCGATCGCAAATCCTTTCCCCATTGCCGCGGTTGTATTCCCAAGCGAGTCGAGACTGTCTGTAATTTTCCGGACTCTCTCTCCCAGTCCAGCCATTTCGGTGATGCCGCCTGCGTTATCTGCAATAGGACCATAAGCGTCGACCGACATTGTGATACCAACGGTGGCAAGCATGCCTACTGCGGCGATTCCTATACCGTAAAGACCGGCAAACATGTGTCCAAAGTAGATCGCACCACATATACAAAGAACTGAGAGCACAACGCTTTCCATACCAACAGCCAGCCCGGCAATGATATTTGTCGCAGGTCCGGTCAAACTTGCTTCTGCAATTTTCCTTATAGGTTTACCGGAAGTATAATATTCTGTAAATAATCCAATGAGAATACCCGCTAACGATCCAGAAACAATAGCCCAGATCGTCCTGCCGGGAAGCCCCAGGAAGGTTATTGCCCAATAGGATAGTACCATCATAAGTATCGCAGAAAATATTGTGGAATACCGTAAGATAGCCGCCGGATCGAGATTTCTAAGGAATCGCACCGAAAAAATACCCAATAGGGAAGTACCCAAACCAATAATCGTGACGAGTATCGGTAGAAACATCCAGTTTAACGAATTCTCCGATATGGCATATCCAAGCGCAATTGTCGCGATAACGGATCCGACATAAGATTCGAAAATATCTGCACCCATTCCCGCAACATCCCCGACATTATCCCCGACATTATCGGCAATGGTAGCCGGGTTACGCGGATCGTCTTCGGGTATTCCCGCTTCGAGTTTTCCGACAAGATCAGCCCCTACATCGGCAGCCTTAGTAAATATGCCCCCTCCAACACGGGCAAACAGCGCTATTGAGCTTGCACCCATTGCAAAACCATTAATGGATTGAATATCGATATACCCGTATTTATAAATTAAAAACATACTCCCGAATCCGATCAAACCGAGACTTGCCACCGAAAGTCCCATTACCGCGCCACCGCTAAACGCAGCCTGCAGCGCCATTCCCTGTCCATGCTTGTTAGCAGCCTCGGATGTTCTCACGTTCGCAAGTGTCGCCGCCTGCATTCCGAAGATACCGCAAAGCATAGAACACAGGGTGCCGGATAAGAACGCGAAACTTGTCGCTTTAAACGGCATAAAAGCAAAAAGCAAAACAAAAACCACTACTATAAAAATGGACAAAATGGTATACTCGCGTTTGAGAAAAACCATTGCTCCTTCATGTATTCTGTCAGACAGTTCCTGCATCAAATCCGAACCCGCAGGTAGTTTTTTAACAGAAACGTAAATAATAACCGCTACCAGCAATCCAAAGATACCTGCTACAGGAGCAAATATCATAACATTATCCATGCTGCCTCCGTAAACTGAAATTTCGCTGTGTGAACATTTCCGCTCCCGCTAATCCTTCCGCATAGTGGTCATTGCGTGATATAAGACAGGCGGGATTGTACATCCTCGGCTTAAATATTTGTTTTGTTAGATCAATTAATGTCAAATTTTAAGATGATTGCCGTTATAATCATTCATTGCCCTGTCAATTCCGTCCACAAGCCAGGCAGTAACGGCTTTTTCGGCGGTCGAAACTAAATCAGGTAAGTTTAATCTTTCTCTCTTATTAAAAGGCGACAACACGTATGAACTCGGATTAGCAATAGTATCTCGATTACGGATTCCGATTCGGAGACGCGGTATATTTTCACTGCCGGTTTCATGTATTATTGACCGTAAACCTCTATTCCCGGCATCACCGCCCTGTGGTTTTAATCTAAAAGTTCCAAAAGGTAAATCCAAATCGTCCAGAACGATCAGCAGTTTATCGCCGTGAATTTTAAAGTATTTCAAAACCTGTTGAACGGCAATTCCACTTTTGTTCATATAGGTCACCGGTTTTACAATCAACACATTGCTGCCATGAACATAGCAATTCGCGGCTGCATATTCGCCTTTGCCCTTTCGAAAAGCGCAATTATGCGACTCCGCAAATTTTTCAGCGATCTGAAAACCGATATTATGCCGGGTAAGGGAGTAACGCGGTTCAGGGTTCCCTAATCCAACGATACAATACATGTTATTTGCTTGTCCCGTCAGGGATGGCTTTCGCCACCGGGGGTTTCCTTGTCCGTTTCTTGCTGTCCTTCAGCCTTTGCCTCAGGAGAATCTCCTTCGGCAGCTTCAGCAGCCTCTTCCAGTTCTTCCTCTTCTTCGACTTCTTCGACATGAATTTTCGGAAGACTTACACTGGCAATCGAAACTTCATCCGGTGTCAAAATATTGATGTTGTCGAATGAAAGATCCTTGATATGAATGGAATCACCAAGATCTAATTCGGATACATCAACTTCCAATTTGTCCGGCAGATTTTTTGGGAGACATTCTATTTCGATTTCTCTGGTCAAATGTTCAAGAATGCCGCCTATTTTTGTGCCAACCGGTACACCGGATAGAAGCATGGGAACGAAAACTGTAATCTTAACCCCGCGGGTTATCCCCATAAAGTCAACATGTGTAATCGTTGTTGTTACGGGATCCCTTTGAACCTGCCGGATGACAGCTTCCTTTTTTGAACCGTCATCCAATTCGAGGGATATCAAGGCAGGTTTCGAGGCAATAGTAATGCTTACCTGTTTTGCCTCAAGAGTGAGGGGTACAGATTCTTCTCCGTGAATATAAAATATTCCCGGAATTTTACCTTCCCGCCGGAGTACTTTCGAATACTCTTTACCGGTCATCTTCCGTATCTTTGCAACTATTGTGTTTTCCGACATGGTCTCACCTTATAATATTTCAATATTTATAATGTTAATATAGTAATAATTTGGAATTTATAAAAACCTTTAATTCAATTACTGAACTTTAGTATTAATTGTAATAATGGTAAATCCATGCATTTTTTTAGATATTAAGCGGGAGATTGCACTTCTTATTTGGGGTTTGGGCGGGGTGATAAGCCCCTTGTATCCTAAAATTTACCATGGTTTCAGTCAATTAAACAAAAATATTAAATAATGAGCTTATGGATTTTTCTTCATGAAGCCGTAATATCGCTTTTCCAAAAACTTTGTCAACAGAAACTACCGTTAACTTATCCATCAATTTTTCATCGGGCAATGGGATCGTATCTGTTACTGTGATTTGGGAAAGACCGGAATTTTTAATACGATTTACTGCATCGCCCGACAACACCGGGTGAGCACAACCTGCTTCTACACTGTTCACGCCTGCATTAATAAGAGCTTCAGTGGCGGCGATCAGTGTGCCTGCCGTATCGACCATATCGTCAAGAATCAGGATATTCTTTCCTTTAACCTCGCCGATGATATGGATTATTTCCGATTTGTTTGGTTCCGGTCTTCTTTTATCGAGGATAGCTATAGGGCAATGAAGCCGCTTTGCATATGCCCGGGCAAGCCTCACCGCACCAATATCGGGACCGACGATTACCAGGTTGTCTATCTTTTTAGAGCGGTAGTGCTCAAACAATACCATCGAAGAGTAAAGATGGTCGACAGGAATATCAAAGAACGCCTGGATTTGAGGCGAATGCAGATCCATTGTTAATACTCTGTTAGCCCCTGCTATTTCGAGTAAATCGGCGCAGAGTTTTGCTGTTATGGGAACACGGGGCTGCTCTTTCCTGTCCTGACGCGCGTAACCGAAATAGGGAATAACCGCCGTGATTCTGCTTGCCGATGCACGCTTTAACGCATCGAGCATTATCAGCAATTCCATCCAGTTATCGCCTGGAGGCTGGGTGGGCTGGATGACAAAAACATCTGCCCCCCTGATATTTTCCTCGATCTTAACCTTGATTTCACCGTCGGAAAACTTTGATACGTTCGCATTCCCTAACGGTACGTTGATAGAATCCGCAATGTTTTGCGCCAGCTTTTTGTGCGAATTACCGGAAAAAATTTTTAGATCGTATGGCATAGTGCCGAATTTGCTCCATTAAAACTAATCAAATATCAATAATTATATTTCTGCTGGGGCGGGAGGATTCGAACCTCCGTATGCAGGGTCCAAAACCCTGTGTCTTACCACTTGACGACGCCCCAATTAAAAAAATATTTCATTAAAGAGAACCTTAAAAGTATATAAAATCTACTTAAAAATCAATGATTTTTTCACTTTTGGTTTCTTCTTTTTGTCTCATTGCGGATTGCTTCTAAACTAACACGAAATTGTTTTTTCAACACCTTTTTCATGATGAATTTCGGTGAAAAAAAATCCGGTTTGATTATTGCCTGGTAAGTTAGATGGGTTTCACCAGGATTTAACTCTGTCAATGACCAATTACCACGGTAAATATGAAAAGGTCCCGTTTTTATTTGAAACTGTATATAATCCGGTTTTTGTTCCTCAATATCAAGAGTTATCTCTACGGTTTTACTAAAAAACAAGAATTTTGATTTTCCTTTTTGCAGGATAGTCTTGTGCTGCCCGTTGTTTACGAGAATAGCCGATTCCATCATATTAGGAATAAAATTCTTTAAATTGTCATAATCTGTGAGGATTTTCCAGATGTTCTCTTTCGATGCGGGAATGACAACCACTCCACTGATGTATACAGCGCCGTCAAGCGTATCACGGCTAAACGTTTCTACAGTCGAGTCCCAATTCTGAATAGCGCCGGCTTTTTCTTCTGCATCCTGACCATTGACTATAGCCGGAATCAAAAACGGCAATAACAACATATAAAGTAAATTACAAAATTTTGCTATCGCTCTATGCAGTAACGAAATCTGAAGAACACCGCAAATTCCGAACAATACTATAAAAATCGGAAACATTGAAATAATCTCCGTACAGAAGTTATTGCCCGCAAAAAAATTTATCAACCGGTTTTATAAACAACAAACAGCGGAATCTTATTCCCTGAAATAAGGTATAAGAGACTTGCAACTTAATAGTAGACAAAATAACAGAACAATTTATTCTTGTCCGGATTTTTTACGACAGAAAATTGTACATTATTTTTTAGAATTTTGAATTAATACGTTTGAGAAAAAGCTAAAAATATTTATATTTGTTAAAAACATTTAAAAACCCTCTTTCTATATGACAAACATGTTATCAAAACTACTATTAAAAGGGATATTGGTTTCAGTAGTTTCAATTTGTGCAATGTTTTCATTTTTTGCAAGCGCAAATTCACAGCAGAGCATCACTATTGAAACTCCAAGGGGAATAATTTTTGGAAACGGGTGGAATCATGAAACACGCGAACTCAATATTGTATTTGAGGACCAAAGCACACTCGATTTAGGAGTGGAGGGAGTAAGGGATGTACAGTTTTGGGTGGAAATAAGAAATAATGAAGGAAACAACATTACTTGGGTGATTGAATACGCAAGCGGACTGCGGCAGGAAATTTGGACTCAGCAAATTCGATATGACCGCTTCAGAACATACATGAGTAAAACTTTTCGGCGAAATATCTGGGACGCTGCATCCAAACAAAACATGGATGTTTCTGGTCCCTGTAAAGTTATTTTAATGGATATGGATCGGAACAACAGGGTTATCGCAGAAAAAAACTTTATACTTAAATAAATCACATTTTTAGCAATATCCTAAAAAATATCTTGCTCTTAAATTCATATTTTATTATCTTATTGAGCTAATTTAAATTGTGAAGAGTTATGTATTTTTTAGCGTTTACCGGAAATAATATTGTGCTATCACACATTTTTAAAAAATGTTTTATAATGCTCTTATGCTTTGCGGCGATAACTGGTTGATTTGATTGAACAAATGTTTGAGTTGAGAAAAAAACAAAAATATTCAGAAAGCAAAAAGTCGAAATTTCAAAGAGAGTGTACTGGAAAGCCCGGTACACTCTCTTTATTTTAACCTGTCTCTAATCTTAACTATTAACCAATACGGATTCAAATGTCAGACATAAAGGAAACTTTGCAATATATGACGTTACTTCAGGAAGTAGACAAAAAGCTGTTTTATCTTGAGTTTTCGAAAGGTGATCTCCCCAAAACAGTAGCTAAGCTTAAAGGGGCGCTGGAGAAATTTAAAAAACAGATCAAAGAATCAAAGAGCGAAACGAAAAACAATGATAAAAAGCAGCAAAATATAGAAAATCTCGTCGAATTGGCTGCCGAAAAATTGAAAAAATATCAAAATCAACTTTACGATGTTACAAGTAATAAAGAATATGACGCAATAACCCAGGAAATCGAGCTGAAGAAAAAAGACATAGAAGAGGGGGAAACAAATATATTGGAATTGATCGAAATGAATGAAAACAACCAAAGCATGCTCGAAGAATATGAAGAAGAATGCCTTCGGACTAAAAAGGAATTGGGGGGGAAAGAAAGAGAATTGAACGCTCTGCTTAAAGCCACGGAAAAGCAGGAATTGGAATTAATTCACCGGCGTGAGAAAATCTCTGTACGGCTAAAAGAGCCAATGCTCAAAAGGTATGAACGTATTCGAAAGGCGAAAAGTAATTTAGCGGTGGTTCCGATAACAAGAGAAGCATGCGGAGGCTGTTTTACAACGATTCCTCCTCAAAAAATAGTAGAAGTGGAAAAATTATTAATCCTTATACAGTGCGAGGTATGCGGGAGATTTTTGATTCCGGAAAATAAGCTGGACAAAGTATCTCTGTAACAAACCTTCCAATGAAAAATTAGAAACTATAAAACCGAATATCCCTTATTCAAAATTACCTTAGTTACTTTCGTGCACGTTCCTGAATGTTTAAAAGGTTGCCCGTCAATCACATTTTCGCTTTTATTCTTGTCAGATATTTAATTTTTCCGGTTTGCTTCTGTTCAATTATGTTGCACTTATCAGTGATTGGCAGTCGGACTCTTACTTCAGTTCCAATCTCAACTTTACTCGAAATTTCAATCTCACCGCCATGATTTTTTATTATTCCGTATGCGACCGAAAGTC
>JADFON010000469.1 GCA_022562855.1 Candidatus Zhuqueibacterota bacterium
ACCCATTCCAACATAGTAGGATGTTTTTTCCACCCTTCGGCTTCGTCGAGTAATCTATTGCTTGTTTCGGCGTTTCTCGAAATCAGTCGAATAGCCGGAAAAATCCCGTTTCTGAGCAACGCATAAAGGACTGTCCTTGCGGCTCCGCCGCTGCCGAAAACCGCAACGCTTTCGTATTTAATAGGCTCGATATATTTGAGCAAGGGATTCAAAAATCCCTGTAAATCAGTATTAAATCCTTTTAGTTTTTTATTTTCGAAGTCAATTGTGTTGACAGACCCTATCCGTTTGGCGTCCGGCGTTAAATCGTCAAGCAGATCAATAATATTTTCTTTTAACGGTAAAGTAATGCTTAACCCGGAAATTCCTTCATTTTTTACAATTGCTAACGCTTCTTTCAATTCTATTTTATCGACTTGGAAAGACAAAAATAGAGCATCAAGATTCTTGAGTTTGAATACTTCATTGTGCATCAATGGCGAAAGACTATGCAATATGGGGGATCCAAAAATACCGTATACCTTCTTGCCGGATTTTATAGCGGACCGAAGTTGTTTAAGACTTTTAGAAAAATGATTATTTAGCATGTGCGAATATACTTAATGGAATACTTTGGAATGGTCTGATAAAAGTATATGTAATAATATTATAGAGCAAGCGCATCGACTGCCAAAATATAACCTTTTGCACCTAAACCGCAAATTACACCGGTAGCTACCGGTGATATATAAGAATGCCGGCGAAATTTCTCACGGCTGTGAATATTTGACAAATGTACCTCAATAATAGGACAGGATAATATTAAAAGAGTATCTCTAATTGCGGCGCTTGAATGCGTATATGCACCGGGATTGATTATAAGTCCATCCATCCATTTTCTGTTGTCCTGGATAGTATCGATAATCGCTCCCTCATGATTTGACTGAAAAAAACGGCATTCAATTCCATGTTTGTTCGCATGGTCAGCTATGTTTTTGTTAATTTCATCGAGTGTCTCGGAGCCGTATAATTCAGGTTCCCGTTCTCCTAATAAATTCAAATTAGGTCCATGTACAACCAATATGTTTTTCATAAAAAGCTGCCTTATTTATAAGAGTTAATTTAGTCCCTGGATATAGGAAAGAGCCTCGAATATATCTGAGTCCTCGACCGATTGTGATTCGTACGTTTTGCCAATATCTTCAAGAAGAATAAAATGGAGACGGTTGTCCAGTCTTTTTTTATCTTTTTTTATCAAATCAGTTATACTTTGAAATGAAATTTTCGATATATCCGCCGGATTTTTTAATTTGATCAGGTCGGAAACGATTCGTCCAAACTTTTCATCGTTCAGGGTGCCTTTTTTTCGCGAAATCCATGACGCAGCCAGCATACCATATAAAACAGCCTCACCATGAAGAATAGATCCTCCGCCCAAAAATCCCTCGATTCCGTGCCCAATAGTATGCCCAAAGTTCAGAATCCTCCTCAACCCGAACTCTTTTTCATCACGGCTGACAATATCTGCCTTAAATAAGACACTTTTTTTGATAATATCACATAATAAATCCATATCCCGGAGATTCAAAATGTCGTCGAGGTTTGAGAAAACAAGATCATACAAATCGGGATTTCCGATAAGACCGGTTTTAATGACCTCTGCAAGTCCCGCAGAAATCTGGCGATAGGGGAGTGTTTTTAACAAATCCGGATCGATTATCACGGCTTTTGGCTGATAAAAGGATCCAATCAGATTTTTTGTTCCATTCAAATTTACGCCAACTTTTCCTCCCACAGCGCTATCGCAATCCGCAAGTAAGGTTGATGGAATCTGCACGTATTGAATTCCTCTCAAATAAATAGCGGCGGCGAATCCTGCAACATCCCCGACAACCCCTCCCCCAAATGCGATTACCGATGAATTTCTATCAAGCCCGGCATGTACAAACTGGGTGCATAATGATTCTACTGTTTCGATGTTTTTTGAGGATTCACCCGGCTCAATCGAAAAATATACAGGATCAAAACCGCTTTTCGTGAGTATGCGCATCAGATTTTTGCCATAATGATTGCCAACTTGTGTATCTGTAACAACCGCTATTCTTTTACCGGGCAACATCTCGTTTAGCATATTTCCGGTTTCATTTATGATTCCGGGACCGATGTATATATCATAACTATTGACATCGAGATTTACATGAACTTTCTGCATTAA
>JADFON010000470.1 GCA_022562855.1 Candidatus Zhuqueibacterota bacterium
TTCCAGTGGAGTCAGGTAATCTTTCGATTTGTTCTTCGCACGTACCATTGAATTCTCCTATTGTTTTAATTATAGAACTATTATATGAGGTTTAATATAAGCTATATATAAGGTTTTGTCAAGAAAAAACAGAAGTTTTTTGAACGGCAAAATCAAATTTCAGCGTCAATTTATTGTAATGTAATAAAAAAAACCTAAAAATCATCTATTTTTTGAGCTTTTTTTTTGACTTGAATATTCTTTTTATAAATGATATTTTAAAATAATAAACTTTTTTTGAGAATCATATAAACTTTTTTTATTTTATTGCGTAGTAAAGGTAGATATTGAATTATATCCAAAAATAATAATCCGACGGCTATTTCGCTAATTCTCTGCTTTTAAATCAAAGGGGTTCGGTTTGGATAGAAAAATCAAAAAGAAAGTATGGACGTTTAAGCGCATTGCGACCATTTCATTTGTTCTTATTTTCATAAGCGCTGTAAGTTACCCTCTTCTGTTCGGTAGAAAAGGTTCCAAGCTAAATGTAGATGTTGAAAGAATAACCATCTCCACCGTTCAAAAAGGACCGTTTTTGGAGTTCTTTCCTGAACGGGGGGCGATTATTCCTATAACTACCCAATTTCTCGATGCGGTTGAAGGTGGAATTGTCAAAAAAATAATATTGAAGGCAGGAGCCAATGTTATAGCCAGCGACGAAATTCTCGTCCGTGAAAACACTACATTGGTAATGGATATAATGCTCCGCGAAGCTGAATTTGTGCAACAGGAAAATAATCTGCGAAATACACGTCTGCTAATGCAGCAAAATGAACTTCAGTTTCGCCAAACTATCCTCGATAATAATTACCAGGTTTTGAGATTAAAACAAGACTATGACCGGAGGACGGCACTTTTTGAGGAAAACGTAATTTCGCGAGAGGAATTCGAGGGGGTAAAAAATGAATACGAATACCAATTAAAAAGATATGATTTCTTGTTAGAGGCATTCAGAACAGATTCGCTTATGCGTGAAAGCAATATTATAAGTCTTGAGAGTATTCTTGACCGCATGCAGACAAACCTTGAGTTCGTGAGAGAAAAACGGCAGGCTTTGACCCTCCGTGCCCCGATTTCCGGGCTGCTTTCTTCACTCAACGCCGAAGTGGGACAATCTATCGGGCGAGGACAAAGGTTTGGCAGGATCGACGTTCTCGACGGTTTTAAAGTGCGTTCGGAAATCGATGAATTCTACATCGACAGAATTAACGTTGGTCAGACCGCCACATTCAATATTACCGGCAAAGAAGAACAGCTAATCATTACAAAAGTTTTTCCTGAAGTTTTGAACGGTCAGTTTATAGTCGAATTGGAATTCAAAGACTCCGATCCTCCGGGTATCAGGCGCGGTCAAACGCTTCAACTTCGTTTTTTGCTGGGAGGTCTTTCTGAAGCGATACTACTCCCTACCGGGGGTTTCTTTCAAAAAACCGGAGGAAATTGGGTTTACTTAGTTGATGAGTCGGGAGTAGGATTTTCAACGGAAGACTTACGGAATATAGAAACTGCGATTCAACCGAAGGTGCCTCACGGGACACTTGTAAGGTGCAAAAATCTTGACTTCACAACAATAGACATTACTGTGTCTCTGGTGATTTACGATTCTTATAACCTTAACGATGTGAGGAATAACATTGTTGAGAATTTAAGTCTTTACCTGAACTGGGCTGATTGGAGCTTAGGGAAGGATGTAGACTGGGCGGATATCTTCAGCATCGTCAATAATACACTCGGCGTGGCTGATGTTGACGCTGCCGATTTCATTCCGTCAACGAATGTATCTGTAGGGGATTATTCTCTTCCAAGGTTGGGCGTTGTGAATCTAACTCTTACAGGAACTGTATCGGATGGATTATAGGTAACAAATGAATACCGTAGATAAAATTAAGAGCAAGCTACTCGGTTTCGTACAACCCTCGACTGAGATGGATGAGGTTCTCGGAGCATTCGGTAATAGTATTGATACCTTCAGCACAGAATTGGAGAAGTTAAGTAGATCTATAAGCTTTAAGCAAACTGGGGGTAGGTTTCTCGATATTGCACTTGCAGACAGAAATCTCACTCGCAATCCCAATGAGACTGATTCAATGGCATCCCTTAGAGTACTTAATGCTGTTCCTATGTTCAAAGAAAGAGGTTCTAAAAACGGAATCA
>JADFON010000042.1 GCA_022562855.1 Candidatus Zhuqueibacterota bacterium
TTGTATTTTCCTTGCACGAGCCACGATGACCTTGTCGTCGTCCGAAAGCTCATCCATACCGAGAATCGCAATGATATCCTGAAGGTCTTTATAATGCTGGAGGATCGCTTTAACTTCGATTGCGACATTATAATGTTCATCGCCGACAATTCTCGGGTCGAGAATCCTGGACGTTGATTCCAACGGGTCGACAGCCGGATAGATTCCGAGCTCAACTATCTGTCTTGAAAGTACTGTTGTAGCGTCAAGGTGCGCAAATGTCGTAGCTGGGGCAGGGTCTGTCAGGTCGTCGGCAGGAACATAAATAGCCTGTACCGAAGTAATCGACCCCTTTTTCGTTGAAGTAATCCGTTCCTGCAATTCACCCATCTCAGTCGCCAGGGTCGGTTGGTATCCCACCGCAGACGGCATCCTGCCGAGAAGTGCGGATACTTCCGAACCTGCCTGCGTGAAACGGAATATATTATCTATAAACAGCAGGACGTCCTGTCCTTCACTGTCCCTGAAATATTCTGCCACGGTCAGAGCCGTCAAAGCGACACGTGCACGCGCTCCGGGCGGCTCTGTCATCTGCCCAAAAACAAGCGCTGTCTTGTCAATCACGCCGGATTCGTTCATTTCGAGCCAGAGATCGTTACCCTCACGGGTGCGCTCTCCAACTCCCCCAAATACGGAATAACCGCCGTGTTCGGTCGCAATACTGCGTATCAATTCCATTATGATAACGGTTTTTCCAACACCGGCTCCCCCGAACAGCCCGGTCTTTCCGCCCTTTGAGTAAGGCTCCAACAGGTCGATAACCTTTATTCCTGTTTCAAGAATCTCGGTAGATGTTGCCTGTTCTTCCAATGAGGGAGGATCGCGATGGATGGGAAGTTCTTTTTTTGCATTTATCGGTCCTTTTCCGTCGACAGGGGCGCCCCACACATTTAACATTCTTCCAAGCGTCTCCGGTCCGACAGGAATCGTGATTTGCTTTTTCATGTTCTTTACTTTCATTTGCCGGACAAGACCGTCGGTAGAATCAAGCGCCATACATCGTACCGTCTGCTCACCAAGATGCTGTTGCACTTCCATAATCAATTCTTTACCGTCACCAAGCTGTACATTAACAGCATTATAGATTTCCGGTAATTCGCCGCTTGGAAACTTTACGTCGACTACCGGACCGATAACCTGGGTAATTTTCCCCCAATTTTCACCATTATTGCTCGCCATTATATCCTCTGTATAGAATTTTAACTAAAAATCTTATAAATATTGTTTTTTTATTTCAATGCCTCTGCGCCGCCGACGATTTCCAACAGTTCCTTTGTGATAGCCGCCTGGCGCACACTGTTATAATAAAGTGTCAGGTTCTCGATCATATCCTGTGCGTTTGTCGTTGCGCTTTCCATTGCGGTCATTCGTGCTCCTTGTTCAGCCGCAGACGATTCAAGGAGAACCCGCCAGATTTGTATACCGACATGCAACGGCAGCAGGGTATCGAGAATCCTCAGCGGTTCGGGTTCATATAGATAATCAGTCCGGTTTCCTTTTTCAAGTTCCTTCCCCGCAATCGGGGCAGGTGGTTCTATCGGCAATAACTGCTCTGTGATAACGTTTTGCTGGATGGCGGATTTAAACTCGTTGTATATCATTATAACCCGGTCAAGCTCCTCTGAAACATAAAGATCGATAATCCGGTCGGTAATCTGCTGCGCATGGGCATATTCAAGATTGTTGAAGAACATTGTATAGTGTTCGAGAATAGGATATTTTCTTGTCCTGAAAAAATCACGACCTTTCCTGCCAACGCACATAAGACTGTAATCTTCAAAGTTGTCTTCTTTTACAATTTTTCGGGCATGGTTGACAATGTTGGAGTTAAAACCTCCACAGAGACCACGGTCAGCAGTTACAATGAGGTAGACAACTTTTTTCGGTGCGCGTTTCTGTAACAACGGGTGCATATCAGGGCTTACCCGTACGGCGATTTCCGACTGTACCTCCCGGAGTTTAAAAGCGTATGGGCGTGCCTGGACGATATTTTTCTGCGCGCGGCGAAGTTTTGCCGCGGCAACCATTTTCATCGCCTTTGTGATTTTTTGCGTTCCCTTGACGGAAGTAATACGTCTTTTTATTTGTTGTAATGTCGCCATTTAATTATTGCACAACCGTAGGGGCAGGCCCAAAATCTGGGCAAGCAAAAAGGTCTGTTCATCCAGTATTAGGTAATCGTTTCAAAAAAAAGAAAATAATCGTTTTCGGTTTCTTAGCCCTCAACCTGGTACTGTCCGAGAAAATCCTGAATTATTTTCCTGAGTTTTTCTTCTGTTTCTTTTGTGATTTCCTTTTTTTCAATGATGTCCGTTAAAATGTCATTACCCTGGGCGTCGAGATAACTATAGTATTCACCCTCCATAGCGGGAATTTGTTTTGTTGGAAATTCATCGAGGAAACCGTGTATACCCATAAAAAGAAATGCAATTTGTTTTTCAAACGGTATGGGATCATACTGTTTTTGTTTCAGCATCTCCACCATTTTTTCACCACGGGTCAACTGAGCCTGTGTCGCTTTATCGAGGTCGGACCCAAACTTTGAAAATGCTTCCAATTCCCTGTACTGGGCAAGATCGAGCCGCAGACGCCCGGCTACCTGTTTCATCGCCTTGATTTGGGCATTGCCGCCTACGCGCGAAACTGATAAACCAACGTTTACCGCCGGTTTCTGACCGCTGAAAAACAGGTCTGCTTCAAGATATATCTGACCATCGGTAATCGATATTACATTCGTTGGAATGTAAGCTGAAACGTCTCCGGCTTGTGTCTCGATAATGGGGAGCGCAGTCAGTGAGCCGCTGCCAAGATCCTCACTCAGTTTTGCCGCTCTTTCGAGCAATCGTGAATGGAGATAGAAAATATCCCCCGGATATGCTTCGCGTCCCGGCGGTCTTCTTAATAGAAGCGATACTTGCCGGTACGCCCAGGCGTGCTTGGATAGATCGTCGTATACGATAAGTGCATGTTTGCCTTTGTCCCGAAAATATTCAGCCATAGCGCATCCGGCAAATGGGGCGATATACTGAAGAGGCGCAGGTTCGCTTGCAGTTGCCGCAACAACGATAGTATAATCGAGCGCCCCGTAATCTTCAAGAGTCTTCACCACCTGTGCAACGGTTGACCTTTTTTGACCGATGGCGACATAAACACAATAAACGTCGTTGCCTTTTTGGTTGATAATCGCATCTATAGCGAGAGCCGTCTTTCCTGTCTGCCTGTCACCGATTATCAACTCACGCTGACCTCTGCCAATCGGTATCATAGAGTCGATAGCCTTAATCCCGGTGGCAAGCGGTTCTTTTACGGGTTGACGTTCAATCACGCCTTTCGCTTTACGCTCGACGTGACTTACTTCCTTTGTGTCAATCGGACCTTTACCATCGGCGGGGCGACCAAGAGAATCGACAACCCTGCCAAGCATCGCTTCACCAACAGGAACCTCTGCGATACGTCCGGTCCTTTTGACAACATCACCTTCTTTTATCAACTCGTCGGACCCAAATAATATGCATCCAACGTTGTCCTCTTCGAGATTGAGCGCCATTCCCATAACGTCATTCGGAAATTCGACAAGCTCCATCGACATTACGTTTTCGAGACCGTAAACGCGGGCAATACCGTCTCCTACCTGTATAACCTCGCCAACCTCGGAAATTTCAAGCGCTTCTTCATAACTCTTGATTTGCTTCTCTATTACGCCGGCAATTTCATCAGCGTTCATTCGCATTGCAGTTACTCCTTGGCAATTAAATTAATGATAACACTTAGATTTTTTTGGAATATTTATTTTTGTAACCGCAATCTAAAGTTTGCCCCGCAGCGACCACTGCGCGGCGGTACAAGTTTTAAACTGCGTCTTACCACAATGATTGTCTAAAAAAAATACATAGAATTCAATTCAACAACAGATTTTTCATCATGCTCAGGCTGTATAAGATAGAAGAGTCATAAACGGTGTTGTTTGCCCGGATTTGAAGACCGCCGACAATCGAAGGGTCCACCTCTTCCCGGATTGTCACCGTTTTATTTAAGATTTTCTCAAAAACCCGTTTAATTTCAGCATGAGTATCGCTATCAAGCGAAACCGCCGGTTTTACGGTGATCACTGTTCTATTTTGATAGCTGTCATAAAGTGTAGAAAAATGCTCATACATCTTTAATAGAAGTGTCTGCCGTTTTTTGTCGAGGACCAGGAAGAAAAAATTGAGTAATGTTGGAGTAACGGTATCTCCAAAAATTGATTTCAGAACCTTTTTTTTCTCGTTTAAATCAATTTTTGGTGAGAATAAAAAATACCGGAAATTGTCATTTTTTCTTAACATTCCGTCTATTATGGAAAATTCTTCTGCGACAGTATCAAGCACATTTCTGTCATGCGCGAGATTGAATACCGCTACCGAATACCGTCTTGCAAGCGATTCGGAAATCATATTTTTGACTCCAAATCTTTGATAGCCTGCCGCGCAAGACCAGTCTGTTGCTCGAGAGTAAGACTCGATGTTATTATCTTTGCGGCAATTGCAACGGAAAGATCAACAGCGCGCTCTTTCAGTTCAGACACCGCTTTGTCGCGTTCCCGTTCCAAATCTTTTATGGTTTTTTCCACGATAGATTTTGCTTCTTCGGATGCTTTTTCGATCAACTCTTCCCGAACTTTTTCAGCCCGTTCGACGCCTTGTTTTACAATATCCTGCGCTTCTTTGCGCGCTTTGTTCAGCATCTCCTTTGTTTCTTCCATTTTCTGAATCGCATCCTTCTGTGCTTTTTCCGCGTCGCTTAGAGCAGTTTTTATTTTCTCTTCGCGTTCCTCCAATGCAGAAAGGATCCTTGGCCAGACCTTCCATGAGAGAAGGATAACCAAAAACAAAAACGTTAACAAGGTCCAGATAGCCAGACCCGGTTCAAATTGCATCATAATACCCTCAGATTTTTATTACTAATGGAATTATGATGTCCTGATAACCATCAAAAAACCTGCTACTACAGCAAAAAGGGCGATCGCCTCTATCATAGCCGCCGGGATTATCATTGTTCTGAAAATTTGATCCGCTGCATCCGGCTGGCGCGCAGTACTTTCGCATGCTGTGCCTGCGATTCTTCCAATACCCAAAGCAGCGCCAATTGTCGCCAATCCTGCAGCAATTCCTGCTCCTATATAGCCCAATCCTAAATCCGTAAAGCCTTCCATGAAGCCCTCCTGTTAATATGAAATTGATAAATTAAAAAATTAATTAATAGAAAATTTTACTTTCCAGATCTCGCAAAGCCGCTAAGCCGCAAAGAAAAAATTTATGATACAGGTTTAATACACTTTATAGATATAGCGCATCTATATTTGATAACTTTAACTTGTCCAAAATACCCGGTGAAAATCACGTCTAATCTGCTGTAACTCAGTGTCATGTATTGTTTTTCTGCGTCCTTGCGTTTTTGTCCCGTGAGGGATGGCTCACGCACGAGAGATTATTTTAATTAAAAGTCCGGTTAATGTTCCCCATGAAATGTCATGCTGATAAACATCGACGATAAAAACGTGAAAATGAATGCCTGCAAAAAAGCGAAGAAAATTTCAAGAATATAAATAAACAATGCAAACGGAATCGAAAATATACTGACAAAATAACTTTGCAAGACTATTATAAGACCCAGAAATGCAAGGATTACTATGTGTCCGGCAGTCATACTTGCAAATAGTCTTATAGCAAGAGCGACAGATTTGCCGGCTGTTCCTATAATTTCGAGGGGAAATAATATTGGCGTTATCCAAAGTGGAACGCCGGGTGGAACAAAATTTAAAAAATGGCGCACGGGACCGTGTTTAATCATACCGACAACATGTATTAACGAGAATGTTACCGCCGCAAGGGTGGCGGTTACGGTAATATTACTCGTTGCTGTTGAGAAAATCGGAATCAAACCAAGCAAGTTCATAAAGAGTATAAAGAAAAACAGGGATAGAAAATAGGGAACAAACGGTTTACCTTTTTTGCCAAAATTTATATAGACAATTTCATCTCTAACAAATGTAACAATCGGTTCAAACAGACCGGTTAACACTCCGCGGGGAGCCAGGTTGTTCCATTTTAGACCGAATCTAAACACAGAAAGAACAAGCAGGGCGGCAAGCCACAACATTAATACATGCTTGGTAATCGATAAATCAACCCCAAATAATTCAATTTCAGGAAGATGGAATGTCCATCCCAGAAGATCGTACTCATTGGAATTGCTGATGTGATGCACAAGCACATCGCCAAACTGCTCTTCGTGCTCCACGGCTTGTTCTGCAACCTGTCGGGAGGTTTCTTCCTGTTGCAGCGTTGATAACGAAAAAAAATTCATTTGTTTTCCGGCTTCTGTTTTCCGAACCGTTTTTGAAAATATATTATCTCGATGATTTGCATCATCACATATGAAAGCAGTAAACCGGAAAAATAGCTTGCAAGATTCATATTTGTTAAGAATTTTACCATCAATCCTGAACCGATAACAACGGCAAACCTGAAAATGATACCGCCAAATACGAGCGCCAGCAACCCGGCTATGGATGATTGCAGCAATTTATCCGTAACAAGCACCGTTGACCAGATAAGCAATACACTTACCACAGAACCCAAAAGCGCGGGTTTAAAGAATTCCGTGCTCCCCAATAAAAAAAGAAGAGTCAAAACAAAGATCGCAATAGGGCAGTATAAAACCAGAAAGAGCGCCGGGAAGGACTCTGTCTTAATCATCTGTTTTTTTTTGTATATGGTCGATATAATGTATAAGGTAGTATAATCCTGCTCCCGAGCCACCAAAAACACCGGTGATCAGGATAATAGGGGAGGTTTGAAATTGTCGGTCCAGAAACCACCCAAGCAACCCTCCGGCTCCAATTATTGAAAGATATTGCGTTGTTGCTGAGAGATACCTTCCAAGCTGCGCGGTCCAGGGTATGTCATCCTTGTTCTTTTTTTGGTTTTCAGAGGGCTTTGTATACCGGTTATTTCCCAGTCTCTTGATCACTTTTCGTTTGCCCCGGTTTTACGGGTGCGTTTTTATCATCCATAATACAGTTCCCGTCAAAAATCGCTCCTTCCGCAATATTTAATTTTTGCGTTACTAAATCGCCTATAAGCACCGAGTTTTTTTCGAGAATTATTTTTGACTTGACATTCATTTTCCCCCGGACCCTTCCACCTACAATCACATTGGTGGCATTTATCGTACCCTCAACTTCTCCGTCGCTGCCAATCGTAACGGTGCCGGTTGAAGTTATCTCACCTTTAATTTTACCGTCAATCCTGACGCTGTTTTTTATCTTAATCTTGCCTTCGATAACAGATCCCTTTCCGACTATCGTATTAAGTTCGCGTCTGTCTCCATCCCCGCCGGAATCATTACTTTTGTTGGCTGCAAACATCAATTTCTCCATTTACTTTTAGGCCAGACTGAAACGGGATCAACGGGAACATAGTTTTTCCAGATTTCAATATGGAGATGAGGCGCTGAACTGTCGCCGGAGTTTCCAAGAAGCGCTATAGGTTCTCCCTGGTAAATAAATTTTCGCTCCTGAACTAATAACGAAGCATTATGTTTATATACGGTGATATATCCATTTTGATGGTCTATAATTACCTGATTACCTGCATCAACAGTCCAATTTGAGAAAATAACCACTCCGTCTCCGGCAGCGCTTATGACCGATCCTTCTTTTGCCGACAGGTCTACTCCAAAATGCCCCCGCCCGGTAAGCGCCTCTTTTGGAGAAAATGCTTGGGTTATTTCTCCGCCGACAGGAATTAAGGTCGGGTATGCGCTCATAATATCGGCAAGGAGAAAAGGATTTAACAATTTGTAAAGATTATCCCTGCCTCCGGGCGATATATATCCCGAACCGGCAGACGCCTGTCCTACCGAATTAGCCGGTTCACTGTTCGTGAAGTTGATATCGCCAAATAAATTCCGTATTCGCCGGTCGGTCGCCTGTAACGATTGATATTTGAGAGCTATTTCATTTATAATCGCATTATCTTTGAGCAATTTCTCATTTCGTGAAACAAGCCTGTCATAATCCCATGATAATTTCGTCAGATTCCAATACGAAAATGAACCTGCAGCAAATATAACGCAGGCAACAATAAACATTGAAAAGAGGATTTTCAAGACTCCGTATCGAATCTTGAGTGAGAAAGTTTGCTTCTCGCCCTCAGGTATAAAAAGAACAGATAATGTCTTTTTTCTTTTGGTCATAAAAAGACTTTAAAATTACGTATTTTTGTCAAAAATGTCAATTATTTTTTTCTATTATTGCAATGAGTTCAATAAGCCTGTTCAAGTCCTCGGAAGAATAATATTCTATTTCTATTTTTCCTCCGTCTTTTTGTGGTTTTACTCTCACTTGCGATCCGAAAATATAACGAAGTCTCTCCTCCAATTGCAAAATTGCGGGGCTTTTTCCGGAGGGGCTTTTTTTGGAGGCTGATTTTTTGATCACCGGGGCAGTCAACAGGGCTTCAGTCTGTCTCACATTGAGACCATCCTTTATTATGCGTCTCATCAATGTTTTTTGTTCTCCGGCTGTGGGAAGCGCAAGCAGGGCGCGTGCATGACCCATGCTGAGGTCACTCTTTTTTACGCTGTTTTGCACTTCCTCCGGGAGTTTAAGCAGGCGCATCATATTTGTAACCGAGGTACGGTCAACCGAAAACGATTCGGCTATTTCCTTTTGGGTCATTCCAAATTCTTCGTTCAGTCTTTTGTATCCCGTGGCAATTTCTATCGGATTAAGATTCTCTCTTTTGAGATTTTCAAGAAGCGATACCTCAAGCAATTCGCGGTCACTCTTTATCTCAAGAACATATGCGGGAATTGTAGAGATATTCAGGTCAATTACCGCGCGCAGTCTCCGTTCGCCGGCAACAAGTTCGTATTTTCCATTTGCTTTTCTGACAGCCACCGGCTGTATAAGACCGGTATTTTTTATTGATTTTTTTAGTTCTTCGAATTTCTCTTTTTCAATCTTCTCCCGTGGTTGCAGGGGATTGAAACTTATATTTTTTGCGGGTAGTTCAAGAAACCGGCTGCCGCTTTCCATGTACTCTGTAAGATTTGAGTCACCGAAAAGCGCCTGTAGTCCTTTACCGAGTGGTTTGGATTTCATCCGAGAGCATCTCCCTGGCAAGGCTCATGTAATTTTCCGCGCCTTTTGAAACTGCGTCGTAAAGCAGTACAGGTTTTCCGTGACTTGGGGCTTCGCAAAGTGTTATGTTACGGTATATCACCGTCTGATACACCAGGTCTGTAAAAAATTTTTTGACGTCTTCAACAATTTGTTTTGCCAGATTCAACCTTGAATCATACATGGTGAGAAGAATACCGGTAATGACAAGGTTTGGATTCAATTTATTTTTTACGTGTTTGATCGTGTTAAGGAGTCTGTTTATCCCTTCCATTGCATAGTATTCAGTTTGAAGGGGAATTATAACGCCGTCTGCCGCAGTCAGTGCGTTGAGCGTTAATAATCCAAGAGACGGGGGACAATCGATAAAAATATAGTCATAATCTTTCTTGATAGGCTCGAGAATTTTTTTCAGGTAATGTTCCCGGGAGGGTAGATTCACTAATTCCAATTCACAACCGACTAAATTTATATTCGAAGGGACTAACTCCAGATAAGGTATATCGGTCTGTTTAATTACATCGCTGAGTGGTGCAGATTCCGTAATCGCCTCATACAGTGAAGCTTCAATATCTTCAGAACGGTAACCTAACCCGCTGCTGGCATTTGCCTGCGGGTCCATATCGATCAAAAGTATTTTTTTTTCTGCCGCAGCAAGGGAAGCCGAAAGATTAACAGCGGTTGTGGTTTTGCCGACGCCTCCTTTTTGATTTGCAATTGCAATGATTTTTCGCAGCACTATCTCATCATCCGTTTTTATGTATAACCGGGTACGTCACGCGATTTTCACTTAAGACCTGACTACTTTTACCGGCAAATATATAGATAAGAAATATATAATTATCTGCCGATATTAGCAAGGGTTTTTATAGATGCAGGAAGGACTAACATCTTGAAGATTTAACTGTATTTTACCCACTTATTGTCAGTACTGTCCGGTTAAACAATACTTTCGTCATCTTAGCCTGCCTGCCCCGTAATT
>JADFON010000043.1 GCA_022562855.1 Candidatus Zhuqueibacterota bacterium
GACGTAGAGATAACGGTTGAATTGATAACGCCGATAGCGATGGAGAAAGAGCTCCGTTTTGCGATCAGGGAAGGCGGCAGAACAGTCGGCGCCGGTGTCGTAACCGAAGTCATAGAATAAGTTGATAAGTGTGTAAGTTATATTTAACATAACGTAGTTAACTAAAGAGATTAAAATTGGCTCAGAGACAAAAAATACGGATAAAGCTCAAAGCATACGATCATAAGTTGATTGACAAGTCCGCCGATAAAATTGTCCGAACAGCAAAATCTACGGGCGCGGTAATATCGGGACCAATTCCATTGCCGACAAAAAGAACAGTATATACTGTTCTTCGATCTCCTTTTGTAGACAAAAAATCAAGAGAACAATTTGAAACACGGATTCATAAAAGGCTCATAGATATTGAGCATTCATCCTCGAAAACTATAGATGCGCTAATGAAACTCGAGCTGCCGGCTGGAGTCGATATCGAAATCAAGGTATAAAATGAAGCTTCTTGGAAAAAAACTATACATGACCTCTGTCTTTGATGAAAACCGAGTCCAGATACCGGTTACTGTCCTTGAGGTAGGACCATGCAAAATAACGCAAATAAAAACCAAAGAGAACGACGGTTATAAAGCGGTTCAAATAGGATATTCTGAAACAAGAGAAAAATTGTTGACAAAACCGAAACTCGGACATCTAAAGAAATCGGGTGATTCATTGCTTTCAAAATTAGTGGAATTCCGTACCGACGAAGTTGATAATTTCAAATTAGGAGATACTCTGACGGTGGACCGGTTTTTCAAGGGGGAGTTGATTGATATAACATCTCGATCAAAAGGAAGAGGTTTTACCGGAGTAGTAAAAAAGTTCAATTTTCGCGGAGGTCCCAAAACACATGGTCAGTCAGATAGGCTGAGGACGCCCGGTTCGGTCGGTGCATCTTCGTATCCGTCAAGAGTTATTAAAGGTAAAAAGATGCCGGGCCACTATGGTGATAGAAATGTGACTATAAAAAATCTCGAAGTGATAAAAATAGATAACGAAAATAATTTACTGCTTGTCAAAGGATCAGTGCCCGGCAGCAGAAATTCATATGTTTTAGTGAGCAAAAGGTAGCGAGAAATGGAATTATCCGTACATAAAGCAGACGGCACCCCGGGGAGTGAAACCGTCGCGTTGAACGATGAAGTCTTTGGTGTTAAAGCAAAACCCCATCTTGTCCATCTTGCGATATTGTCATACCAAGCGGCTAAAAGACAGGGTACGCATCTGGCAAGGAACAGGTCTATGGTTAAAGGAAGCGGCAAAAAACCTTATCGTCAAAAAGGTACCGGGCGTGCACGTGCCGGGACGGTAAAATCGAATATATGGCGTAGCGGTGGAAAATCGTTCGGTCCTAAACCTCATAGTTACAATGTGGGAATAAACAAGAAAGAGAAAAAGTTGGCGCGCCGGTCTGCATTATCATACAAAGCGAGCAATAAAGCAATAGTCTTAATAGAGGATTTCGTTTTTGATAAACCGGAAACGAGGCAAGTTGCAGACATTCTGAGAAAACTAAATATTGAGAACTCCAAGCGCACAATGCTTGTGATTAAAGACCATTCATCAAATTTGTGGCAGTCGTGCCGTAACATTAAGAACCTTGGGTTAAGACCCGCCGCACAATTATCTACGTACGATATTGTCAGACAGGAGCGTCTTGTAATACAAAAAAGCGCCCTGGAACATATGAACGAGGTATTTTAACTGTGAATTCGCTTAATATCATAATCCGTCCTTTGGTTACAGAGAAGCTGACCAATCTCTCTGAATCAGCAAATCAATATGGATTTGTTGTGGACCGGCGTGCGAACAAGATAGAAATAAAACAGGCGGTTGAAAAGAAATTCGAGGTACGTGTTAAATCCGTGCGAACTATTAATGTAAGGGGTAAAATGAAAACCCTCGGCAGATTTACGGGGAGACGAAGCAGTTGGAAAAAGGCAGTTATTACTCTGGAAAAAGGACATACTATCGCGCTCTTTGAAGGAGCATAAATCTAATGGCATTAAAAAAATACAATCCGAGCACTCCGGGTCAGAGATTTAAAACCGACATAATAAGGGAATTTACCCGTGAGGAACCGGAAAAATCCCTTACGGTAACTATTTCAAAGACCGGTGGAAGAAATAACCGGGGAAGAGTGACAAGTCGCCATCGCGGAGGAGGACATAAAAGAAGATACCGTATTATAGATTTCAAGAGGGAAAAGAACAATATTCCGGCAAAAGTCTTTTCAATTGAGTATGATCCGAACAGAACCGCATTTATAGCGCTTCTCCACTATAAAGATGGTGAGAAAAGATATATACTTTGTCCTGAAGGTTTAGGTGTAAATGATGTAGTTTTCTCTGGTCCCGAGTGCGAAATAAAAACAGGAAATGCCCTTCCTTTAGAAAAAATTCCACTTGGTACTGTTGTGCACAATGTGGAAATGCGGCCAAAAAAAGGAGGCCAGATAGCCAGAAGCGCAGGGTCTGCAGTACAGTTGATGGCAAAGGAAGGAAAATATGCAATTCTAAAAATGCCATCTGGGGAAATGCGGAAAGTGTTGTTGACCTGTTATGCCACTATCGGTCAAATAAGCAATCTCGACCATGAAAATGTAACACTTGGAAAGGCGGGGAGAAACAGGTGGTTAGGACGCCGTCCCTCGGTTAGAGGAGTAGCCATGAATCCACATGATCATCCGATGGGAGGGGGCGAAGGAAAATCATCAGGTGGGCGTCATCCTTGTACTCCATGGGGCAAACCGACAAAAGGATATAAGACAAGAACCAAGAGAGCCGCAAAAAATAAATTGATATTGAAAAGGCGTAAATAACCGGAGAAAATAACGAATGCCGAGGTCATTAAAAAAAGGTCCCTATATTGATGATAAACTATTAAAAAAGGTGACTGAATCTCAAAACAAAAGACAAAAGAAAGTAATTAAGTCGTGGTCCCGAAGATCGACTATCCCACCGGAATTTGTAGGCGTTACGATAGCGGTGCATAACGGTAATAAGTTTATTCCGGTATATATAACGGAAAATATGGTAGGGCATAAGTTAGGTGAATTTGCACCAACGAGGACTTACAGAGGGCATGGCGGCAGGATACTGGATCGTACTGCAGGGTTAAAATAAACTATAAATTAAATACTATAAACTGTTAAAAATAAAAATTAAAAGATAGCTATGGAAGGTAAAGCACGGGCAAAGTTCATACGCTCCTCTCCTCGAAAATTGCGGCAGGTAATAGATCTTGTCAGGAATAAGCATGTAGAAGAGGCTATTGATACACTTCATTTCATGCCGAAAAAAGCAGCCCGTATCATTGAAAAAGCGTTGCGGTCGGCGGTGGCAAATTTAATGCATGTTGAAGGTTCGCGAAAGGTCGAAGTTGAAAACATCGTCGTAACAAAAGCCTTCGTCGACGGTGGTCCGATGGCGAAGAGATTTCGTCCTGGACCGATGGGAAGAGCATCGCGTATTCGCAAGAGATTTAGTCACGTAACTGTCATTGTTGGAGAAGAGAAAGAATAGGAGAATAGTTTGGGACAGAAAACACATCCGATCGGTTTTCGGCTTGGAATAATCAAAACCTGGAATTCAAATTGGTTTGACGAAAAAACATTTGCGGATAAGCTGCAGGAAGACCTGATGCTGAGAAAATATATCCGTAACAGATTGCGCAGGGCGGGGGTATCAAGAATTGAAATTGAAAGAACAGCAAAAAAAATAACATTGAATATAAAAACGGCTCGACCGGGTATTGTGATCGGAAGAAAAGGAGCCGAAGTAGATAAACTTAAAGAAGAACTAAAAAAAATTACGAAAAAAGATATTCAGCTTAACATTGAAGAAGTAAAACGACCCGAATTGGATGCTTGCCTTGTCGCCTATAATATTGCAAGACAGCTTGAAGCAAAAATCTCTTTCAGGCGTGCTATGAAAAAGGCGATAGTGGCAACTATGCGTATGGGAGCCGAAGGAATCAAAATCAGGTGTGCGGGAAGGCTCGGAGGAGCTGAAATGGCGCGAAGTGAGGAATATAAAGAAGGTCGAATTCCTCTTCACACGCTGCGTGCTGAAATTGATTACGCACAGGATACGAGTTTTACAACGTATGGATGCATAGGAGTAAAAGTCTGGATTTTTACAGGTGAAGTCATCGGTACAAACAATTAATTGAATGAAACAATACATTAAGAGACAATAAGATGTTAGCGCCCAAAAGGATAAAATACAGAAAACATCAACGCGGTGTCAACAAAGGCAAAGCCCAGAGAGGCAACAAGTTGAATTTCGGGAAATATGGTTTGAAATCACTTGATCCAGGTTGGTTGACAAGCCGTCAAATTGAAGCCGCGAGAGTTGCGATAACACGGTATATTAAGCGCGGCGGGAAAGTTTGGATAAGAGTTTTTCCTCATAAACCTGTGACGGTAAAGCCTGCGGAAACAAGAATGGGAAAAGGAAAAGGATCGCCGGAGTATTGGGTTGCTGTAGTAAAGCCCGGCAGTATCCTTTTCGAATTGGAAGGTGTTGACCTTGAAACAGCTAAAGAAGCGATCCGGTTGGCTTCACATAAGCTTCCTGTAAGAACAAAATTTGTCATGGAAGAGGCAGGCTGAAATGAAAATGCATGAAATAAATAACATGACTTACGAAGAAATTGAGAGAGAGCTCGAGGATTTGCTTGAAGCTTATTCTAATCTGAAATTTCAACAGGCTACGCATCAACTCGATAATCCTGTTAAGTTGAGATATATTAGAAAAGATATTGCCAGGACAAAAACTGTGCTCCGGGAATTCGATATGGGTATTCGTGAACGTAAAAATATCGTAGAAAAAAAACCGAAAGCTGAAAACGAAACTGAAGCAAAGTGACAAGAGGTCGTCAATAAATGGAAAAAAGAAACCAACGTAAAGTTCGGACCGGTATCGTAGCAAGCGATAAAATGGACAAGACCATCGTCGTAAAGGTTGAACGTAAAATAAAACATCCGATGTATGGAAAATATATAAAAAGGACAAATAAATTTCGAGTTCATGACCAGGAGAACGCCTGTAATGTAGGAGATTTCGTTAAAATTGCGGAAACAAGACCCTTGAGCAAATCTAAGCGCTGGCGGCTCGTTGAAATATTGGAAAAGGCAAAGTAGGTAAAAAAATGATTCGAGAAGAAACTAGATTGACAGTTGCCGATAATACCGGCGCAACAAAGGTGCTCTGTATTCGTCTTTTTGGCGGTACAAGAAAAAGATATGGCAGAATCGGTGATATTATCAAAGTTACCGTGAAAAGCTCTATCCCGGGAGCTACGGTAAAAAAGGGCAATATGTCCCTTGCAGTAATTGTCAGGACAAAAAAAGAAATCAGGCGGAAAGACGGGTCATATATCCGTTTTGACGATAATGCCGCGGTATTGATCGATGAAAATAAGGAACCTGTAGGAACGAGAATCTTTGGTCCTGTGGCAAGAGAACTGCGTGAAATGCAATACATGAAAATCGTGTCGTTAGCCCCTGAGGTAATTTAATATACTATATTGAAGAGCAAAGCTTATGAACGTGGTAAAAGAAGACACCGTTTTGATCATATCCGGTAACGAACGGGGCAGACAAGGAAAAGTGCTCAAAACATTTCCCAAAACGGGCCGCATACTTGTTGAAGGAGTGAATTTGATCAAAAGACATACAAGACCCTCTCAGCAGTCACCCCAGGGCGGTATAGTCGAAAAAGAAGCAACTATTAATGCATCAAACGTTATGGTAATATGCCCGAAATGCAATAATGCTACGCGTGTGAAACACAAATTACTGGAAAATAATAAAAGCGTTCGTGTTTGTCGAAATTGTGAAGAAATGCTAACTGCTGCGAATTAGAAATGAAATCAGAAGATTAAAAATGACAGAAAAAGTAGAAAAAAAGAAAATCAAAGCAAAAAAGACTACAGAAACTCCATCAAAGGAGAATACCGGGTCAAAAACAAAAGCCGATAAACCGGGGAAAGATACTGAGCCGAAAAAGATGACTGCTAAACGTGTAAAAGAACCGGTGCCGGTGAAAGAGAGTCCTGAGAAAAAATCTGCAGCCGCAGTGAAGAAGAAATCTGTGAAAAAGGATGATTCCGGGTCAAAGAAAGAGTTAACCGGGTCCAAAGAAAAAGTGAAACCGGAAAAATCTCAGAAAAAAACGAAGAAAAAAGAATATGTACCAAGATTGCACAAAAAATATTTAGACGATATCGTTCCGCAAATGACAAAGCGGTTTGGCTATACGAATAAATTTGAAGTTCCAAAGCTGACAAAAATTGTTTTGAATATCGGTATGGGTGAAGCGCTCCAGAATAAGAAGTTGCTTGAAGCTGCAGTCGTGGATCTTTCTATCATAACGGGTCAGAAACCTATAATTACAAAAGCAAAAAAATCAGTATCCAATTTCAAATTACGGGAAGGAAATCCTATCGGATGTAAAGTTACATTAAGAAATGAACGAATGTTCGATTTCCTTGACCGATATATTGCAATAGCCATACCACGCATCAGGGATTTTCGGGGGATGTCATTAAAATCTTTTGACGGATTTGGAAATTACAGTGTGGGAGTTAAGGAACAGATTATTTTTCCGGAAATTGATTATGACAAAGTGGAATCGATTCATGGTCTGGACATCTGTATTGTTACTACAGCAAAAAAAGATGAAGAAGCGTTGGCGCTTTTGAGGTTTTTTGGCATGCCTTTCGTTGAAACTCAAGAAGCGCTGGAAAGCTAATAAATTTGATCATAGTGATAAAATAATAAAAAATACGGGCTAACGTGGCAAAAAAATCTTTAATAGTAAAGTCAAACAGAACGCCTAAGTTCGGTGTAAGAAAATATAACCGTTGCGGTCGGTGCGGCAGACCTCGCGCATATATGAGAAAATTCGGTATATGCAGGATCTGTTTTCGGCAATTAGCGCTGCAGGGCGATATACCAGGAGTGGTTAAAGCCAGCTGGTAAATAAACATAAGAATTGCAGGAGTCAAAAAATGGCGGTAACTGATCCGATTGCGGATTATTTGACGAGAATTCGAAATGCTTTAAAAGCAAAAAAATCTATCGTCGATATTCCGGCTTCAAATCTAAAAAAAGCATTGTCAAAAATATTGATGGATGAACATTACATCAGTGATTATTTTATCATAGATGATGGCTTACAGGGAGTTATTAGAATTAAACTGAAATACGACGATGATAAACCGGTAATAGAAGGATTGAAACGAGTTTCGAAACCGGGATTACGAAAGTATGTAGGAGTTCAGAATATTCCGCGAGTGTTGAACAATCTCGGAATGGCAATTTTGACTACGCCTATAGGGGTAATAACTAATAAAGAAGCCCGCAGACGTCATGTCGGCGGGGAAGTACTTTGTATTGTATGGTGATTATTTAAAGGGAGTCTTTAGTGTCACGAGTTGGAAAACTACCTATTCCCATCCCTGATGGTGTTTCATTTGATATGAAAGAAAGTCTGTTGAACATTAAGGGACCCAAAGGGGATCTCTCGCAGGATATTCCCCTTGAAATTAAGGTTAGGCAAAAAGAGAACAAAATACTTGTCGAATCAACCGGAGGATCAAAAAGACACCGGGCGTTTCATGGGTTGTTCAGGGCTTTAATAAACAATATGGTTATAGGTGTTTCGGAAGGTTTTAAACGCGACCTGGAAATTCAGGGTGTTGGCTATACTGCAGCGCTAAACGGGAAAAACCTTGTTCTCAATCTCGGCTTTTCTCATCCGATACTTTTTAAACCGCCTGGTGAAGTAGAATTAGAAGTTCCATCTCGAACGGAAATATCAGTTAAGGGTATTAACAAACAGTTAGTTGGAGAAATAGCCGCAAAAATTAGATCGTTCAAGCCCCCTGAACCTTATAAAGGCAAAGGAATTAGATATTTAGGTGAAGAAGTGCGCCGCAAAGTTGGAAAGACCGCCGGTGCAGCGAGTTAATAATTCGGGATATGCAGATATGAAGAACAGAGAAAAAGTAAAACAGAAATTACGTAAAAGAAAAAAACTGAGAATTCGTAGTAAAATATCCGGGACCTCCCAAGTGCCACGATTAGTTGTAACCAGAGGTAATCGCAATATTGCGGCACAATTGGTCGATGACGATAAATCTAAAACTTTATGCACGGTAACAAGTATCAGCGGATTTTATAAGAAATTAAAAAACACTTCAAATGGGAAAATGGAAATTAGCAAACAAATTGGGCTTGATATCGCGAAATTGGCTAAAGACAAGAAAATTAGCTCGGTAGTGTTTGATCGAAATGGTCGTAAATACCACGGTAGAATTAAAATGGTTGCTGAGGGAGCCCGGGAGGGGGGCTTAAAGTTTTAGAAAGGCACCTGTCTAATTACTTAGGAGAAATCTTTTGGAAATCAAAAATCCTGCAGAAATCGAATTAAAGGAAAAAGTTGTACAGATTAACCGTGTCGCCAAAGTCGTAAAAGGCGGTAGAAGATTCAGCTTTAATGCAATCGTTGTCGTTGGGAATGGTGATGGAATAATCGGCGCAGGATTGGGCAAAGCGAACGAAGTCGTAAATGCTATAACCAAGGGTGTTGAGAATGCAAGAAAAACACTTTTTAAAGTCTCCATAATCAATGGTACTATTACTCATGATGTAACGGGTAAATACGGTTCTGCAAACGTTTTTATGAAACCCGCGTCCCCGGGTACCGGTATTATCGCCGGCGGTCCCGTGAGAGCAATTATGGAATTAGCAGGAATCCAAAATATTCTCACCAAATCGATCGGAACCTCAAATCCTCATAATGTTGTGAAGGCGACATTGGAAGGTCTTAAAAAATTACTCGATGCCTATTCGGTTGCACGTAAAAAAGGAATTCCGATCAATCAAATCTATCAATAAACGATCGAACATATATACAATGCCAAAAAAATCCAAAAAAGATACCGGTACAATCAAGATAACACAGTTTAAAAGCGCTATCGGATATACTAAGAGACAAAAGCTGACTATTGAGGCGCTTGGAATTCGTCGGTTGGGTCAGGTAAAGGAGCATAAGGATACACCGGAAATTCGGGGGATGGTACGGAAAATATCGCACCTTGTAAGAATTATTGAAGGATAACAAGAATTATGAAATTAAATACTTTAGCGCCTGCACCAGGGTCTCGAAAAAAGAAAAAGAGAATCGGAAGGGGACCGGGATCCGGTACGGGAGGGACAGCAGGAAAAGGTCACAAAGGGCAGAAATCACGTTCAGGGGCTTCCATCCCTGTAGGGTTTGAGGGTGGACAGATGCCCTTGCAGCGAAGGGTCCCCAAATTTGGTTTTGTAAATATTTTCAGAAAAACGGTCAGCATTGTGAATTTGGAGTCACTCAATAAATTTAAAGGCAAAAAGAAAATTGGTGTTGAAGAATTACGTGAAGCGGGTTTGGTAAAAAAATCCAGTGTTAAGGTAAAGGTTCTCGGCAGGGGTGAAATTGACTTTCCTCTTGAAATATCTGTTCATTCTGCGAGTAAATCAGCAACGGAAAAAATAACAAAAGCCGGTGGCGCTGTTCAATTGATATGATTAAGAAGATACAGAGCATATTTAAAATACCAGAGTTGCGTAAAAGAATCATCTTCACGTTAGCAATTCTATTTATTTGCCGTGTCGGTGCGCATATACCAATCCCGGGAATTAACGCCGCAGCCCTGGGTGATTGGTTCGCCTCTGCATCAAATACTCTTTTTGGTCTGTTTGACATGTTTGTAGGTGGAGCATTCCAGAGGGCAACCATATTTTCTATGGGTATTATGCCTTATATAAGCGCCTCTATAATAATTCAGCTTATGGGCGCTGTTGTTCCATATTTTCAGAAATTGCAAAAGGAAGGCGAAGAAGGCAGAAAGAAAATTACTCAAATGACGAGGTATGGTACGGTTGGGATTGCCGCGATGCAAGGCTATGGTGTAAGTGCATTTCTGAAATCATTAGGCCCGTCAAGTTCAGGTGTGTTTGTGGTTCCGCCTGACGCAGGTTTTGGTTTTACGTTGTATACTGTTTTAACGTTGGTAGCTGGAACAATATTTTTGATGTGGCTAGGCGAACAGATAACCGAACGGGGCATTGGAAACGGTATTTCACTTATCATAAT
>JADFON010000471.1 GCA_022562855.1 Candidatus Zhuqueibacterota bacterium
AATTATAGGCAGTCAATTAAAATTAAAAGACTTTAGAGAAAATAAATGAACTTCAATCGATTGGGAGAAAATGGACATAACAAAATTGTTAAAATATGCGGTAGATAAGGACGCATCGGATTTACACTTGTCGGCAGGATATCCTCCTATGGTTAGACTGGACGGCGAGCTAAAAAAGATCGACCTGCCCGCTCTGAAAAAAACAGATGTGTCGGGTATGATTGACGATATTCTTTCGCCGAAACAGAAAGAGAAATTCAAGGAACATCATGAAATCGATTTTGCCTATGAAATTGATAATATTGGAAGATTCAGGTCAAATGTTTACACCACAATGAATGGAGTTGCAGCCGCCTTTCGCGTTATACCGAATAAGATACGAACCCTCGATGATATCGGCGCTCCGGAAGGGGCTTATACTCTTGCAAGACTCGAAAAAGGACTGGTTTTGGTAACCGGTCCGACAGGTTCCGGAAAATCAACAACGCTTGCGGCAATTATTTATCTCATCAATACGGAGAAGAAAAAACATATTATAACTATAGAGGACCCGATTGAATATGTCCATACCGGAATAAACTGTTTGATAAACCAGCGCGAAATAGGAGCACACTCAAAAACATTTTCCGCAGCTCTAAGGAGCGCTCTTCGCGAAGACCCGGATGTGATTCTGGTCGGAGAATTGAGGGACCTCGAAACAATTTCTCTCGCTGTAACAGCCGCTGAAACGGGACATTTGGTCTTTGCCACCCTGCATACGAGTAATGCTCCCGAGACCGTTGACAGGGTGATAGATGTTTTTCCGGTTGACCAGCAAAATCAAATTCGTGCAATGTTTTCAAGTACGATTCAAGGCGTTATTGCACAGAAACTTGTGGTCACAAAAGGGAAAAAAGGCAGATCTGCGGCAATGGAAGTTATGATAGCCTCAAATGCGATAAGAAATCTTATCAGGGAGAGAAAAGTACACCAAATGAGTACGGTACTACAGACGAGTATGGATGTTGGGATGCAGACAATGGACCAGGCTCTGATGACAATGTTGAACGAAAATAAAATTGACAAGAAGACCGCTGTTACGCATGCATTAGAAAAAAGACCGTTCGAAGAATGGAAAGGAACTTCCCGTGACATTCTTCAGCGGGATTAAGAAATTTTATAAGTATTGATTTTCTCTGCAGCGAAAGCTGTCCCGTATTTTGGCAACCCGAAAATTCGGGAAGGGAATGGGCGAGAAATAAAATCAGAGATAATTATGGACTTGCTTGGCAGTAAAATCCGGGGTAAATGGGGTAGTGTTTTATTCATCATTTTACCTTTTCTTGTATTCCTTGTTTGTAATAAAACAGGACTGATCGATCCGACGATAATTGACCTGAAAAACCAGGTCGTAATTTCGACGATATCAGGTTCGGTTACCGAGTTAGGGATAGGTGGCGAAACTTCCGTGATTTCCGTCACGCTTGAAGACGGAACTGGCGAACCTTTTCCCGGCGGTATCGTTTCGTTTCAATCAAAGATAGGTTCTGTCACACCGCTCGATACCAGTGACGCAAGCGGCATTGCACAGGCTATCTATATAAGTGGAACCGATGTCGGAACCGATACGATAACTGCTTCCGTGACTAACGCCACCGCTTCCGTAAGTCAAAAACAAATATTGATTACGGTACTACTGAATGCAAGAACCGAGATTTTAGTCGGTGAGAAGGTCTTGCTTGCGGACGGCAGGCAGACTTCGGAAATTACGATTACGCATTTAGACGGGTCAGGAAATCCACTCGAGGGAAAACCGGTATCGTTTTTAACCGATTTTGGGACCATAACCCCATCGGTAACGACCGATTTTCTCGGCAGAGCAACCGCGACCTATACAGCGCCGCCTTCCACTATCGACAGTACTGCCCTTATTTTTGTGTCGATTGATAACGCAGGCGCAGCCAAAACTTCAGCCGCAGCAAACGCTCTTCAGGAAACCGGTATGTCAATTATCTCCACCCTTGATAAAGGGGTCATTGCTGCGATAATTGCAAAGACAGATACCGCAAGCATCCGTCTTCTGGGCGTTCGGCTAAAGGTCACTGCAACGCCCGATTCCATAAATGCCACCGGAACCACTCAATCGACTATTACAGCATACCTAACGACAGCTCAGGACAGTGCGCGTGCAAGCAGAGA
>JADFON010000472.1 GCA_022562855.1 Candidatus Zhuqueibacterota bacterium
GAGGCGGTGGCGGTCGTGGAGGCGGCGGCGGTTTTGGTAATATGGGCGGCGGTGGACCTTCCGGTCAAGGCATGGCAAAACAGGAGCTATGGATGAAAGTCGCGCTGGCTGTCAAAAAATAAATTTTTTGTCTTAAACTGTTTGAGAAGTAGAATGAGAGGAAGTCGTTTTTAAGTATTAAAGTTTACCTTTATATTATAGGCAATAAGCTCGATAACGAAAGTTGATTTTTTTATATTCCTCGTCTTTAAGCGTTGACGAAGGGTAATCTTCGTCAATGTTGTCCTGTCCATCAGATCTTCGCATGAAAAATCACTGCCCATCATACTCTGCCTGAGCAAATGACCGGATATTTTTATGATCTTTTCGATATTAAATCGGATAAAATGCAATTAACGGCTTGAGTATTAAAACTAATTTAACGTTGTTAGCGTACCGGGCAAGATTTTTCGAAAAATACACTTGCTATTATTCTATAAAATATTTATTCTAATTCCCTTCCATAGATTTGTCAACATTGACTGGTGGAATTCGAGAATCATTGTGATCCGGTTTATCAGTATAAGACCGGTAAAACCTGAGAAGATTGATGAAAAAGATAAATGTAGCAAAAAATTCCGGCTTTTGTTTTGGCGTCAGGATGGCGGTCGACAAGGCGCTTGAGGAGGCAGAAAAGAGCGATAACGTCATTATGCTGGGGGATATTGTCCATAACGAGCACGTTGTCAGGAAAATTGACAGCTCCGGAGTGCGGGTCGTTGATGAACTGCCCGCCGAAAACCCGGGAACCCTGATGTTAAGGGCGCATGGAACAGTGCCGGAAGTATATGAAGAGGCAAATGAAAAAGGATATAGAATTGTCGACGCCACGTGTCCTCTCGTATTAGAGATTCATGATAATGCCCGGGGACTTGACAAAGACGGATATAAAGTGGTGATAATCGGCGATCATGGGCATGATGAGGTAAAAGGTATTGCCGGACAGGTAAAAAATCCGATCATAATCTCGAGCCCGGAAGAAGTCGAAGAAAAAATTCCAAGCCGGGTGAGAAAAATAGGGGTTGTTGTACAATCGACCCAAAACATAGAAAATGCCCAGGCGATCGTTCAAAAACTGATGACCCTGGGAAGAGAAATGAAATATTATGATACCATATGTAAACCGACAAAGCTTTACCAGGCTGAAATCAGAACAATGCCTTTGGAAAACGACGTGATGATAATCGTCGGTTCATTTACCAGCGCTAATACAAAAAGACTGACTGAAATTTCCCATTCTCTCAATCCCAAATCCTACCAGGTGGAAAACGGAAGCGACATCGAAAAAGGCTGGTTTGATGGTGCGGATACGGTTGGAGTCACCGCTGGGGCAAGCACCCCGGACTGGATCATAGACGAGGTAGTAAAAGCAATAGAAAAACTAAACGGTGAATAAAGTTTATTCTCAAGCAAGGTAACGATTTGAAAAAAGAACCCATTTTGTCAGCTTTTTTTCTTGTTGGTTTGTTTACCATATTGAATTGCAGCGGGGAAAGTCCCAAAACCGCAGAAGTTCTCGAAGAAGATGGAAAAATATTTATTATAGACGATACCGGAAAAAAATGGGATGTAACACATGCAAAGGAGAAGTACGGGATGAAACCGGAAGAATTCCAGTTTGGAATCGGTCCCTTTGCAATAAAACCGTTTATCGAACCACAAATGCTGACGGAGAAAGACCAGGGTTATCCCGCTCTGCGGGACGATTTCGAAGTAATTGGGTTTACCTACAACGGGGAATCACGGGCGTATCCTCTCGATATTATGATGGAACGCGAGGTGTCGAACGAAATTTTCGGCGATGCGCATCTTGCGGTCACCTACTGAGAATTTTCTGAATCGGCTGTCGTGTACAGCCGTGAGATTGACGGAGAGATACTGACCCTCGGGGCTAATGGATGGACGTATGATTTTACGATCATGCTTTTTGATTACGAGACCGAGAGTATCTGGTATCCGATCGACGATGAACTGGTCTGCATAAGCGGAAAATACGCCGACCGGAAACTAAAAATGTACAAAGCGTCGACAACCAAATGGAAAAACTGGAAAAATGACAATCCCGGCACCGCGTTTTTGGATGTCCGGAAATGAGTTGTTGAACCCATCCGGAATATGAAAAAGAAGC
>JADFON010000473.1 GCA_022562855.1 Candidatus Zhuqueibacterota bacterium
TATATCAGCCTGAACGCCGTGTATATGTATATCCTCTCTCTTGAAGAAATCGCATCCTCGAAAAGAATTGCTGCGGACGCTGCGGACGTCCTTTTTGGTTATGGCGGCGGGGCGTTTATGTCGGGACTTGTCATATTTTCGACATTCGGAGCTTTGAGTGGAATTATACTTGCCGGACCCAGGGTATATTATTCAATGTCGCAGGATGGTCTGCTGTTCCGGTGGGTGGGTGCGATACACGCTAAGTTCAGAACTCCGTACAGGGCGATTCTCATACAGGCAGTCTGGTCGTCCGTGCTTGTTACAACCGGGAGCTACCGGACGCTGTTTACGAGGGTTATTTATACGGAATGGATATTTTTCGGCATAATGGCAATCGGGATATTTATATTCAGACGCAGAGCCGGATTCGAACGTGGTTACAGCATGTGGGGCTATCCGGTGGTTCCGATAGTGTTTATTGTTTCATCTTTTGTCATCGTTGCTAATCAAATAATTTCAGACCCGAAAGAAAGCATGATAGGACTTTCTTATATTTTAGCCGGACTGCCGGTATACTATATCTGGGTAAGAAAAAATTCGAATAAAAAATAAATATCTAAACAACGTTTAAAGTCGGTTCAAGTTTGTCCCGGCAATAGTGATTCCTGCCGCGTAGCGATCACTCACCCGGTGGGATAACTTGAAGCATATTGTTTAACGAGACCAAAACGTTTGGACAAATGCTAAACGATGGACGAAACACATGGAGCATGTAATATATATGCTCCAACACTGTGTATTTATTAAGGATTCTTTTCTATGGTGGGATCACATTATTATCCGCATATATTGCTGGATAGTATTGAAGAATCTTTCTTTGGTAAGTATATAATCACTTTAAATAATATTTTTTGACACAGACGGACACAGATAAATATGATTTTCACTGATTTTAAAAAGAAAGGTTTTTTCTGTATTAATCATAAAAAATCTGTGAAATTCAGTGTCAATAAATTTGCAGATTTATCTTCAAAATTTGTGAAATAACAACAAAAAGGAAATTCTTATGGCTGTTATCGATTTTCATAATCATTTTTATCCCCCCGAATATCTCGAATCTATAAAAACGGGACAAAGCGCATTTAAGGTAACGACCGACGATGACAATAACCCCGTACTCCACAGTCCGGGTGACAAGAATTACATTGTTCCCGGGCACCGTGACATCGATTTCCGTGAAAACGTAATCGAGAAAGCGGGTGTAGACATGCAGGTCATAACTTTTACCGCCCCGGGAACGTTGATAGAAACACCCGAGAGGTCTGTTGAATTAGCCCGTATTGTGAACGATGCGCTGGCAAAGATCGTTAAAGAGCGCAGCTCCAGATTCACTTCATTAGCGACACTCCCATTAAATGATCCTGACGCTTCCGTGGTTGAATTTGAGCGCGTTGTTTCCGAACTTGGTTTCAAGGGTGTGATGTTATACAGTAATGCCAATGGAATTGCGCTGAGCGACAAGCGGTTCTGGAAGTTATACGAAAAAGCGAACGAGGTAAACGCAGTAATGTATATACATCCGACATATCCCGTCGGTGTAGAAGCAATGGAAGAGTACTGGCTGATGCCTCTGATAGGGTTCACTTACGACACGACGTTAGCCGCGGCAAAACTTGTATACAGCGGGGTGGTGGAAAAATTTCCCAATATTTCATGGGTGTTGGGGCATCTCGGGGGCGCAATTCCGTTTCTTGTCGAACGGCTTGACAGAGGATACACCTCATTCAAAGAATGCAGGGAGAACATCAGCCGTCTGCCAAGCGAATATCTGAAGGAGTTTTATTACGACACGGTGAATTTCGATGTCAATGCTCTGCAGCTTGCAATCGATTTTGCAGGGACCGACCACATACTTGCCGGCAGCGACTATCCGCATATGATCGGCAGTATCGAGCTCATGCATGAAAGTATCGGCAAACTGGATATTACTGATGATGAGAAAGCGGGTATTTTGGGAGGTAATGCGGCGAAATTGCTGGGTCTTGATTAAGAGAAATTCGGGCAAGTAAAACGTAGGGGCAGGATGATACCTGCCCCAAAAACTAATCTTTTTTTGCAAAAACCGGCATTAATTGTGTCCCCAGAAATCAGAAATCCAGAGAATTAATTTAAAAAAT
>JADFON010000474.1 GCA_022562855.1 Candidatus Zhuqueibacterota bacterium
GGATCATACTGGAACAATAGGATAATCCTTATTATGAATTTCCTTTTATTTCCTATGTGTATCTTCCATGCTAAAATATTCGGCGCTACTGTTTTCTGCAATACCCGGCATCGCCAAAGCCGGGATTTTGTTATCCCTGAGAAATTCCAATATTCTGCAGTATCCATCCTTATTTACGGCATCGCCATCAGGAACACCCCACAAAAGAACGTTACTTAGAATTATTTCTCCCTTGGCTGCGTTTCCGTTTTTTCCATGTGGAAAAAACCGCTGCAAAAAATCCCCATAGGTATACATTGAAACGGAAGCGGTGTTTACGGGCAATTTTTCCATTGGCTCCGAACACCGGTCGGGTTTGAAAAGTTTAGTGTCGAGTGATCCTGCATTCTTTTTGGAAAGTCCGACCAAACCACAGCAAAAATAGTATATTTCTTCTACTGAAAATTCATTCCGCAAATTAAACGCTAAAGAAATAAGTTCTTCCTCTGTACAAGCGATGATTAATAGCTTGCTTTTTTCAAGCCCCACAGGCGGAACAAACAGGTTATTGAACCATCTAAGGGCGTATTTCATTTTTTTATCGTATGACTTATGGAGGCATAAATCAATAGACGTATTCTTTATGTTTTCCGACGATCGGTTTCCTTGTAATTTGAAAATTCTGTTCCGGGAATGAGGCTTGTAACAAGATGAGCCGTGAATAACACAGGCTTCATCCCGGAAATCACCATAAATCTCGTTTAAAAATGCCCTGTCCGCCACCGATATACATGTTTTTGTATAATATGACACTATAGAATATATGATCCGAAATCCAGTATCATGAGATTTTTCATCCACCATAGCAGCAAGATCAACCTGAAGATTATCATCTATTCTTTCATCACCTGCAAAATCCTGAATATCCGGTTTACTTATGGTAAACCACCGTTCAAAATTTAGTTTATTATAAAAATGCCACATAAATCTGCTCATATTTTTAATCCGGATAGCTGGAACTTCAATAGTACTTCCGTTTTCATTTATATGATCACCGGATTTTCTTTGTGAACTCGTTTTTCTACCCTTGCCGTTTTGGGTGGAATTTTTGGTCAACTTCAGATACGTTTCAAGAGCAAACCGTAATAAATCATAGGATTCTGTTTGACGAATTGAATTTTCATCTGCCAATTTCAATTTGGTTTTATCGTAATTCTCCGCCTTAAACAAGTAATAACGGCAGACAGCTAAAAATAATGATTCGCAAACCAGTGAAGGATTTATTGAAAAATTTCGGCAAGAATTATCTAACCGTTGAAATGTTATGTCCAATAGTTCACTGAGCGACTTCAGAATATCGAATATATGTCCCGAAAGAGTCTGTAAATGGTTTGTGTTCCGAAGGTCAACTCTTCGCGATACTATTAAATCAGGTATTTCTTCTTGAATAAAAGAAACAGAAGAAATATCACTTGAAGATGGGGATTTTAGCCGGGAAGACAACGAAGATTTTTTACTCATGTCTTCAATCTTTTCTCATTGACTTTTTCATCAGGGTTTCTCATTCATGCATGAATTCAGGAATAGATTATTGGCACGTAATAATTTGCATCAAAATAACTGAACTTTGGTAAAAATTGTATTATCAGGCGTTACCTGCCGCTGCGACGCTTCTTATTTGGGTTTTAGGGGTGGCTTAACACGCCATAAATCCTAAAATTTACCACAGTTCAGTAACTAAAATAATAGCAGTTCAAGAAATAAGTGATTTTGGTAATAAGAGGCGGATATTTAATCAAACTTAAATGCAGATAAATTCCGGGTTTTCCGGTTAAGGGGTCTATTTGCCGGAGGATTCCAGGATTGACACGTCTTTCGCAGCGTCTTCGTGAGTTTCTTCGGATTCAAGTTTTCCATTACTTTCGTAGTGAACTATATTATCGGAATCGAGTATTTCTCCCAGGGCGCTTCTAAGGGCTGTTACTCCGACTTCGAGTTGCTCGTCGTTCGGTTCGCGGGTTGTAACCTTTTGCAGCATCAGACCGGGGTAGATAAAAAATCGTGCGATCTTATTATCGCGGTATTTACCTGAAAGCCTGATAAATTCATATGAAATTCCCCCGATTAGAAAGAAGTAAAGACCAAAGATTTAAATTGTCAGAGCAAGATGTTGTTGAT
>JADFON010000475.1 GCA_022562855.1 Candidatus Zhuqueibacterota bacterium
TGCCTCGACTTCGGCATTGACAAGACCTAATTCTTCAAACCGTTTCTTTGCCCATTCGGCGGCTTCAAGATACGATGGTGAATTTGCAAGGCGCGGACCGAACACGTCGGTCATCCAACTCACATGGTCCATCACCTGTGAATTGTTGAACCCTTCATTCCTGATTTTTTGAACAACGTCCCAATATACCGGTTCCTGGGCAACAGCCGATAACGAAAAAATCGACACCATAATTAGAATCATCAGCAAACTACGGCATAACTTCATGAGATTCCTCCTCTTCAATGGTTTATAGCTATATTAATAAATGTTAGATATTTTACTAAGTAAAATAGTTTTCGGGCTAAGGATAAAATCTATATACTGCTATTTCCCCGGATCATTGTAAAAGCCTATAATGTGCTCAACTGACCAATCTCCTTTGGAATGATTGATAGACCGGTGTTGGCTGAATTGGAATATAACTGCAGATATGATAATCTATAGTAAGTTTTGCAAAAATGCAATAAATTTGTAACAAAATTGCAGAAAATTGAACGAGACCATAAAGTATTCTTGTATTTATATTTCTAATGGTATTTTATATGTCAAAAAGTAATTGAAAAGGACTTTTGGCGTTTTACAATGCATAAAGTATACAAAGAACTGCAATATGAAAAAATCTCTTAAAAAATATACGGGAAATTGGTCTGCGAATGAAGTCGGCATCTTTTGACCTGAAACGCCTTTCTTAAACATAAACTGCTCCGCCATCCTCAGATCATGGAAAATTAAACAATAAATATCAATTCCTTTATCTCCGAAATTTCCTTTTGCGCCGGAGCATAAAGAGAATAAATACACGCATAAAATTTATCACGGTTTTCACTATTTTGATTTGTAAATTCCGAGTTCAAGTATTACCTTTCGTATTCGTTTAGTTGAATTCCAATTAATTGCCACAATCCACTTACGAATACTACGAAAGGAAACACGCACTATGAATAATCACCGAATCCTGTGCGAAATAGACGAAATCATCCAATCCAGATCAATTCTGAAGCATCCTTTTTATGTTGCTTGGAATAAAGGAGAATTGACCCGCGACCAGCTTGCAACGTACGCTACAATGTACTATCCTCATGTATCGGCTTTCCCCGATCACCTTTATAATGCATACCGGAACGCAGAAAATCCACTGATTCAGGCAGAATTAAAGCAAAACTATGTCGAAGAGACTTCAGTGCCAAAACATCATGCCGATCTATGGTTAGACTTTGCTGAAGGATTAGGTTTAAACCGGGACGATGTCGCGAACGCCCCATCTCATCCTTCTACTCAAAACCTGGTCAACACGTTCGCGCGACACGCTCGTGGAAACACTGCCGGGGCACTTGCGGCTTTCTATGCCTATGAATCTCAGCAACCTGAAGTCTCCCGTCTAAAAGCCGAAGGATTACGCACCCTATATGGCATTGACAATCCAACGACAATTGCCTACTTCGATGTTCATGCGGAAGCTGATATCCGACATAGCGAAGGTGAACGAAAAGCGATTTCTCTTTGCATGTCCGATGGATCATTCGAAAATGAAATAATTGAATCAACACATGAGACACTGGAAGGATATTGGGGTCTATTAGACGGAGTTTGTGATGAAGCCGGTATAGCCTGATTTGAATTGAAAATGCAGCAATAGATATCTGAAACAAGAATATTTATAAACAGTATTTCGTTACAAAATTACTGTAGCTATAATTGCCCTTCTTCAAAAAGAAGGGCTTTTTTATTGCTATAATAATTGTATATCTCTAAATCAATGAGAAAAATAACTTTTTTATAATAATTGGAACTTTTTACAATTTATAGTGTTATTATGAATAGGTATATGCAATATTCAAGTGTATTTTTGTATAATTCAATAAACATATAGACACTAATATAATTAGGAGATTCGTAATGAGCAAGAAATTAACCACAGCAAAGAATTTCAGCAGAAAAAATGTTGACAAGGTTCCAAATCAATCGGGGGTTTATGTTATTACTTGTACTGCTTTGTCAAGGTGTTTACAGTTTAGGCTGATTTTTTATGTAAGAGATAGAGTTCAGCGGGCACTCTACCATTTGTTCTTTTGCCTTGATGTGTTCTTTGGTATTTGTATATCTTC
>JADFON010000044.1 GCA_022562855.1 Candidatus Zhuqueibacterota bacterium
CCCTTGCACCAAACCAGGTTACCCAGGCGACAGGATGATCCTCAAAACCGAAAACCGGGACGAACTTACCGTTTTCCAAACGTATTTTTGCGTCAACATTACTGATGTCATACCATGGTGTTCCAAATTCAATGTCATTGATCGTATCGTTCAAAAAACCGGCAAACTGTTCATTGGTAACTTCGTATTTTCCAATAGAATAGGCGTCTAAGAATACGGTGTGCACCGGTCGTTCATCGTCGTCTCCTTCATCAAAATTATCACCCATATCAAAGGCGCCGCTTTCTACAAATACCAGTGACGGAATTGAAACAACATCAACAATAAAAACACCAATATCAGTTTCTTTTCCATCACTGACAATACATGTGATGATGTATATTCCCTGTTCTTGCGGCGCTGTCCATTTAATAGATGTCTGAACATTCATATCAACTTGATTCGAAAACTGACCGCCTTGGCTACTCCATACAAATGTCAACGCATCATTGTTAGCATCAATAGCAGAAGTAGTTAACGTGATCGTTTCGCCGGTTATTAAAATTGATTCGGTAGATTCTATCTCCTCAAGTCTTGGAGCCAGATTGACAGTGTTTGTTACTGAATCCGAACTGCAAGACATTAAGAACATTATCGAAACAATAGAGATCAAGCATTTCATAATCTTTCTCCTGATTTAAGATTATAAAGAGCCATTGCGATAATTATAATTTGTCTATATTCCCTGCTATTCTAAAAAGTAAATTTCCGGAATAATCAATCACTACAGGAAGACCAAACTGATCATACTCCTCCAACTTACAAAAATGCAAACTTTATGCCAGACCGGAAATAAAAAACCAAAACCTCATAAACCATAAAAATAACAACATGTTACAAAATCAACAAATTTCACTTTTCCCGAATGGTGCAAGTCCTTGCACTGCAAAAGATAGTAACACTTCCATCGCAAGATAGTGATACTACACAATTTACATTAGTTTCCTAACCGTAGAATATATAATCCGGCACATCTAACTTTTGTAGAGCTTTTATGAGCCAAGTCAATCAAGCCTGATAGCCTCGATAGGAAGTAATTGCGAAGCTTTCCATGCCGGGTAAATAGTTGCCACCAGGCAAAGCGCCCCTGCGACAGAGCTAATCCACACAAAATTCATAAAATCCAAATCGATCGTGAACGAGCTAATATAATACACTTCTTTACTCAATGAAATTATTTCATAGGTGTTCTGAATATAACCAATTACAACCGCGAGAGTCGACCCGAAAATAGAAGATAAAACCCATATTATCACTCCGTCCATAAAAAACACTTTTATAATAGACTTTGACGACGCCCCCATCGATTTAAGAATGCCAATGTCCCTTTGTTTTTCAATAACTATGAGTATCAGGGTGCTTACAAGATTTATCGAACCGACAAAGAATATCATTCCAAACGCGATCAGAATAGGCCACCTTTGGACACGAAGCCAGTCAAAAAGCGTAGAATTCAAATCGAGCCATGTTCTCGAGTAAAAGGGGTAGGAAAGATCTTTGTTGATCTTTAAATGTACCTGATCTGCCAGTGAAATATCATGCAGTTTCACATCGATGCCAGAAATCTGTCCGGGCATTCCAAATAGATTTTGTGCTTCATTCAATTGAACAATTGCAAACAAATTGTCGTATTCGGAAAGACCCGTATCGATAAACCCGCGAACCTCGAAGGGGAATCTCCGGGGAATCCCAATTATGCCGTCTTTGAAATTTGCGATACTCGCGATCACGACAATATTGTCTTTTACGATTTCAAACCTGTCCGCAAAATCTGTCCCGATCAAAACACCTGCGACTCCGCTGCTATTTTCGCTGAGGTCGATAGTTTCGTCATCGATGATTTTCTTGATGTCGATTACGGAAGCGGTTTTTCCCATATCGATACCGCGTACGACGACGCCGTCTTCCAGTGAACCGAACCTCAGGATACATGCCTGCTCAACAAACGGTGCGACCGCCATTACTTCAGGGTAAGCGAGAATACGATCCTGGATTGATTCGTAATCATCAAACGGATACCCGTGAAAGGTATCTACCCGGATATGTGCCTGGAAGTTTAAAATATTCTCTTTTACAGCATTTTCAAACCCGTTGAGAATACCAAGTGTAATAATTAACGCCGCAATTCCGATGGTTAATCCGGTAATCGAAATGTATGTTATAAGAGTTATGAAGCCGGTTTCTTTTTTTTGAGAGAGGTAACGTTTCGCGATGAGAAATTCGAATGACATCTGGGTTTCGGGCTAAACTTTTCAGGTTATATTTAGCTGTCAATCCTGCTAAATCTTTTACTTATTAATTATATGAATTAATCATCCTGAGGTTTCATAAGGGGAAATAATATCACGTCCCGCAAGGTGGATTTGTTTGTGAGAAGCATAGTCAACCGGTCAATGCCGACCCCGATTCCCGTTGTCGGCGGCATACCGTATTCAAGCGCCATAATATAATCCTCGTCCAGCACCTGGGCTTCCTGGTCGCCCAGTTTCCGTTGTTTCATTTGATCGAGGAATCGTTGTTTCTGGTCTCTCGGGTCATTTAACTCTGAGTAACCGTTTGCAATCTCAAATCCCGCTACAAATGCTTCGAATCGTTCGACTATATCCGGATTTGATGGACTTTTCTTAGCCAATGTGGAGACTTCCCTGGGAAAATCGATAATGAATGTAGGTCTGCTGATTTTATTTTCTACACATTCACTAAAAATCTCTTCAATAATTTTGCCTGGACCCCAGAATTTTTCAACTTCGATATCGAGGTCTTTTGCGTATTGCTTTAGTTGGTCGACATTGCCAAAGTCAACATTAAGGCTCGTATATTTTTTGATAGAATCGATCATCGTCAGCCGCTCCCACGGAGGAGCCAAATCGATTTTTTCTCCCTGGTATTCAATTTCTGTCGAACCGGTGACTTCCTGTGCTATATAAGCGACCATTTCTTCGGCAATTACCATCATAAAATCATAATTTTTGTAGGCTATATAAAGCTCCATCATAGTGAATTCAGGATTATGCAGCTTGTCGACGCCTTCATTTCTAAAATCTTTCGATATTTCAAATACACCTTCAAATCCGCCTACGATTAACCGTTTCAGATAAAGCTCATCGGCAATTCGTAGATAGAGATCCATATCAAGCGCGTTATGATGAGTCTTAAAGGGGCGGGCGTTCGCACCGCCATAAATCGGCTGCAACACCGGGGTTTCTACTTCGATATATCCCTTGTTCTCCAAAAACGACCGCATTGAGGAAGATATTTTTGCGCGGGCAACAAATGTCTCTTTTGTTTCGGGATTAACGGCTAAATCAAGATATCTCCTTCTATACCGCAGTTCTTTATCGGTAAACGCATCATGGGATACGATGATTCCGTCGACCTCCTCCTCTTTCACAATGGGAAGCGGAAGCAAGGTTTTCGACAGTAATTGAATTTCTTCGGCAACAACGGTTATTTCATCCGTTCTGGTACGGAAAACAGTACCTTTAATGCCTAAAAAATCGCCGATATCGACCAGATTCGCAAGTTCATACAGTTTATCCTTCAACCTGTCTTTTCTTAAATATATTTGTATTTTACCCTTACTGTCCCTGATATGACCGAACATAGCTTTGCCCATCTTACGCAAAGAAATAATCCTACCCGCCACCGCTACTTGTGTTTCATTTTTTTCGAGCGAGTCGAATTGATCGATTATTTCATTTGAAAAATGAGTACGGTCATAATGCGTAGGATATGGGTCAAAACCAAGTTTTTCGATTTTTTCCAATTTTTCGATTTTAACATTCCGGAGTTCTTCACCGTATCCGGATTCCGCTTTCAATTTAGAGCTCCCTTAGAAATAAGATTGCAAAGTTGAGTAAGTTAAAAATGTGCCGCCCGTTTGCTGTGCGTATGAAATTGATATTAATGGGATAACTACACTTTATTTATTATTTTTTCTACTCAGCAAATATGCGTTAACAAATTGGTCGAGATTTCCGGCAAGGACCGACTGAACGTTGCCGTTTTCCACATTCGTTCTGTGGTCTTTAACAAGATTATATGGCTGCATTGTATAAGACCGGATTTGGTTTCCCCACCCGATATCCGTCTTGCTCTTTGCCAGTTCGTCTATTTTATCAAGTTCTTCCTGTTTTTTCAGCGCATAAAGCCGCGATTTGAGAACCTTTAGAGCATTTTGCTTATTTTTGTGCTGGGACCTTTCATTCTGGCAAGAAACGACTATCCCTGACGGAAAATGAGTGATTCGGATAGCAGAATCGGTCTTGTTGACATGTTGTCCCCCTGCTCCGCTTGCGCGGAAAGTGTCTATCCGAAGGTCCTTAGTGTTAATTTCAATAGAAATATTATCTTCTATAACCGGGTAAACAAAAACCGAAGCAAATGAGGTATGTCTTCTCCTGTTCGAATCAAAAGGCGATATCCGAACTAATCGGTGTACACCGATTTCCGCTTTTGTAAATCCATAAACGTTTTTGCCCTTTATCTCGAGCGTTACATTCTTTATTCCAGCCTCTTCCGCATTTTGCCTGTCAAGAAAGTTAACCGTGAAATTCTTTGATTCTAACCACTTCAAATACATTCTCAATAACATTTCTGCCCAATCCTGCGATTCTGTACCGCCAGCACCGGGATGAATTGTCATAATGGCATTTTTGTCATCATCCTCGCCATCAAGCATGATATCAAGCTCGACAGCTGTAATTTCGCATTCAATTCGCGGTATCTCTTTGTCTATCTCAAGAAATGATTTCTCGTCTTCTTCAATCCTGGCAATTTCAAGCAAATCAAGATAGTCGGTAACTTCACCATTCAATTTTTCAAAGCTTGTTACAGTATCTTTTAGCTCACTAAGAGTCTTTAAGGTATTTTGCGCTTTTTCCCGGTTTGACCAAAATGAGTCTTCGGAACTCTTTTTTTCTAATTTTTCTATCTCCGTCAACTTATTATCGATGTCAAAGATACCCCCGGATTTTTCGAGTTCTTTCCGATAAATCCTTAAGCTTATTTTCTACTTCCCCGAACATCATTCCTCCGACACAAAACTGGAAATAAATAGCTATATAAACCTGTAAAAAAACAAACATTTCTGTTGTATTTTAGCGTGCAAATATAGCTATATTTAATTTTAATGTCAAGCAAATCCCCTTTACGATCCGGAGGGGCATTGGGCAGCAATATTACATACACGAGCAACTTTTGTTGAATTACTGACATAAATAAAGTACATATTATGCGAATTTGTTTTATCGCTACTCTTATTTTCCATCAGAAATCAGGTAATCGCCTGTAATATTTTACCATTAATGCACTTTTCCCTTGACAATTGTTTTTATTTTGATATATTTTGACATTCTTGAAACCTCTACGATTCAATGACAAAGTCAGAAATTATCAGAATAGCCCAGCAGGAACAAGTCCAATTTCTGAGACTCCAGTTTACAGATATCCTCGGACAAATAAAAAATGTGGAAATTCCATCTCCCCAGTTTTCAATGGCGCTGGACAGTCAATTCCTTTTTGACGGTTCTTCGATAGAAGGTTTTTCGCGTAAACAGGAACTCGATATGATACTTGTTCCTGATTTCGATTCGTTTCGTGTATTTCCATGGACGGAAGATAAGGGTGAAAACAAAATTGCAAGTATTATCTGCGACATTTATTATCCGGATGGGAGAGAATTTGAAGGTTGCCCCCGTTTGACATTAAAAAAGGTTCTGGAAAAATGCCGAGGACTCGGATTCGATTATTTTATCAGCAGTGAAGTTGAATTTTTTCTCTTCAGTAAAAAGCCTGACGGAACACCGACCATGTCTACAAATGATCCCGCCGGTTATTTTGATCTGACCCCGGATGAGATTGGCGATGCTGCACGCCGCAACATTGTAAAATCGCTTGAAACAATGAATTATAAGGTAGGTTCTTCTCATCACGAAGTTGCACAGGGTCAGCATGAAATCGATTTCATAAAGGTGGATGCCGTAAGTGCCGCCGATCATATCGCGAGCTGTAAATATATTGTCCGAAAAGTCGCAGGCAATTTCGGATTACATGCCACTTTTATGCCTAAACCGTTATTTAACCAATATGGGTCGGGATTACATTTACATCAGGAACTCAGCAAAAACGGCGAAAACGCCTTTTATTCACAAAAAAATGAATTACAGCTTAGTAAAACCGCTTTGGCATTTATCGGAGGACAATTAGACCATTCGAGGGGATTTTGCGCCATCACGAACCCGCTTATCAATTCTTACAAGCGTCTTGTCCGCATGTCGGAAGCGCCTACGTTCACGACCTGGTCCCAGCAAAATATCTCACCTCTTCTGCGTATTCCCGACCAACGCGGAGAAAATACGAGAATCGAACTGCGGCTGCCCGACCCAACATGCAATCCGTATCTTGCGTTTGCGGTCTCATTGCAGGCGGGATTAGACGGGATCAAAAATTCGACCGACCCGGGAAAACCGGTCAACAAAGATGTCTACAATATGAGCCAGAGGGAGCGTGCGCGTTTGAAAGTGAACAGGCTTCCAAAAGATTTAAATGACGCGCTTGGTTACATCAAAAAAGACAAAGTCGTTCAATCGGCGCTCGGAGACTATATCTTCAATCATTTTTACTCTGCGAAACAAGCCGAATGGAACAGCTATATATCGCAGATACACCCTTGGGAAATCGAGCGGTATTTCACATACTATTAAGAACTTTATTTGACCATGATTTTTCAACTCTTTATCATTAAACGGTTTGAAAGGAATAAATAATGAGCTACACCGCGGAAGATGTATTAAGAATTGTGAAGGACAAGAACGTCCGCTTTATAAATCTTTGGTTTACCGATATACTGGGCATTTTGAAGAATTTTTCCATTACCCCCCAGGAACTGGAGGGAGCGTTCGCCGAAGGAATGGGGTTTGACGGTTCGTCTATCGAAGGATTTGCCAGGATACAGGAAAGCGATATGGTTGCCTTTCCCGATCCGTCAACTTTTAATATACTTCCCTGGCAGTCGAATAGTCTCGTATTAGGAAGGATGTTTTGCGATATCTATACCCCTGAAGGCGAACCGTATGAAGGGGACCCGCGGTACTGTCTGAAACGCAATCTTGAAAAAGCGAAGGAGATGGGTTTTGACTCGTTTTATATAGGTCCCGAACTTGAATTTTTTTATTTTCCGAGTGATAAAGACCCGACGCCACTCGATTCAGGTGGTTATTTCGACCAGCTTCCATTGGATCTTGGCACCGATTTAAGAAAAGAAACGATCAAAAACCTTGAAGAACTCGGCATCGCAGTGGAATACAGTCATCACGAGGTTGGTCCAAGTCAGCATGAGATAGACCTCCGGTACTGTGACGCTCTTCGCATGGCTGACCAGGTAATGACGTATAAAACGGTCGTTAAGAGAACAGCGTACCAGAGAGGCTATTACGCCACGTTTATGCCAAAGCCTATAACTGGTGTGAACGGTTCCGGAATGCATATCCATCAGTCGTTGTTTAAAGGCGAAAAGAACATGTTTTTCGATAAGAACAACGGCACATATCTTTCCGAAACCTGTAAACATTATGTCGCGGGAATACTCGCGCATTGCCGCGCGTTTACTGCAATCTCCAACCAGTGGGTAAATTCATACAAACGTCTCGTACCCGGGTATGAGGCGCCGGTATATATCTCATGGGCACAGAGAAACAGGTCGGCTTTGGTGAGAATCCCCGTTTACAAACCGGGTAAAGAGAGCGCTACCCGAATCGAAATCAGGTCACCCGACCCGGCATGTAATCCATATTTGACTTTTGCCGTTATGCTTCGCGCAGGGCTTGACGGAATCGAGAAAAAAATGGAATTGATGCCTGCTTCTGACAATAACATTTATGAAATGACCGAAAAAGAAAGGAAAGACGCCAATATACTTGCGTTACCCGAATCACTCTGGGAAGCCATTCAGCTTATGGAAAAAGATGAATTGATAAAGGATGCACTTGGCGATCACATATTCGAACAGTTCATGCGCAACAAGAAGATCACCTGGGAAGATCACCGTGTCCAGGTCACTCCTTATGAGATTGAGAACTTCATGCCGATATTATAGTAATTTGAGAAACGGAATTCAATGTGTCCGGGTTTCCGGAGCTAAATAGCCTGTGTCCAGTATTTTGGCAGTGTTTTAATTAAACACTTAACTTTTGTATTTTTGTTTAAAACCACTTTTAGTTGGATTGAAAACCCAAAGTTGCAAAGTCGGGGTCAGGGACGATCCCGACTACGATTCTTTTTGCCATATCTGATGCGGTAGTCCGGTCTGCCCCCTTGATCGGGCTCGTCCCGGAGCCGGACATGATCAATTTAGTCAGAAATACAAAAGTTCAGTTAAACATTTAAATTTATTGAATGCAAGAAATGGAGAAATGCTTTATGAAGAATATTCCGAACAAGATTACGCTCTTAGTTTTGACCTCCGCTATTACCATTTTGTTTTGCAGCGATTCCGGGGATTTGGGTTCCGATGTTTCCGATGAGCCTATAGTATTGACAAACACAGAAATAGCCGAGGTAGTAGCAAATCTTCGCTTCATCGAGGCTGTCCCTGTTGAAGAAGGTGAGATAGCAGTGATCGAGACTTCCCTCGGAACAATAAAATTCAAATTCTTTACGGATGTAGCGCCAAACCAGTGTGCAAATTTCAAAAAACTCGCAAACAGCGGCTTCTACGATTGGACGACGTTTCACCGTGTCATGCCGGGTTTTATGATTCAGGGAGGGGATATCAACAGCAAAAATTCGGATCAAAGAGACGACGGCAGAGGCGATCCCGGTTATAACGTCAACGCCGAATTCAGCGATATAAAACACACAAGAGGAATAGTCTCAACTGCAAGAAAAGCAGGCGACATAAACAGCGCGGGAAGCCAGTTCTTTATCATGCATGCCGTCTCCCCAAATCTTGACGGTCAATATACCGTTTTCGGTGAAGTAATAGAGGGTATGGAAATTGTAGACATGATAGCAGCCGCACCGAAAGACATGAATGACCGCCCTAATGAAAACATTTACGTGAAACGGGTAAGGGTCATCAAACCTTAAAAAGTTTCAGATCCTCAGCTTTCAATTTTAACCTGCCTGCGGAGAACACCGGTGCGACAATTGAGTGTCATCACCGATGTTCCCCTTACACTATTTCTAAGTTCCCGGTCTCTCTCTTCCCAACTAATAATTTGTATTTTGTTCACTTCAAATAATTTGTACCTTGAAAAATCTTGTCACACAGGTGTCACAAGATTATCGTGTTCTTCCGTAAATGTCAAAATAAAAATCGACCAACCAATTTTTGATCTATAGCGTCTAAGATGGTAAAGAGGATTGAGAGGCTTGTCTGCCAGGCTTTTAAATTGATTACATAAAAATCCCGCACTGCGGGATTTTTTTATTGGCAACATTGTAGACAAATACAGGAGGAATGCAGGTTCATGTTTACAATATCATTGAATTTTGATCTGAATCCAACCAAAACTTTTAGAATATTTCTAAGCAAGGAGAAAATTTACCCTGAAATTTTTCCCTTCCACCGTATTTTATCCTCCCTCAATTTCATCAAAATCATTCGATTTTTGTTCTGATTCTTAAAAAAATATTGTATATTTGTTCGGCAAATTTTAAATAAAATTTTATGAATCGTCGAAATTTTTTAAATCTTATTTTTGTTCTATCGATATCGGTCTTTTTTTGTTTTCCCTCTTTAGCGCTATCTCAGACCATTCCAAATTCTTTTTTTCATGATACGTCAACTATTCTCCCTTATGCCCATCTAAGAGTTTTCTTAGAGGACGGGCAAACCAGGATGATCCCTTTTACTCCGGTAGTAATA
>JADFON010000476.1 GCA_022562855.1 Candidatus Zhuqueibacterota bacterium
TATCGACAATGTAATTCTGCAGGATGTCCAGCCTCCGAACCAGGTCGCCGAAGCCTTCAGAGACGTGGCAAGCGCTATTCAGGATAGGAGCAGACGGATTAATGAAGCTGAAGGATACAGAAACAACATTATACCGCAGGCGCGGGGGGAGGCAGAGCAGCTTGTCAGGGAAGCTGAGGCATATATGGAACAGCGTGTCCGCAGAGCGGAGGGAGACGCTGCAAGATTTATTTCGGTTTACGAAGAATATAGTAAAGCGAGAGATGTAACAAGAACCAGGATGTATTTAGAAACTATGCTTGAAATCCTGCCCAGTATGGACATATACATCATTCAGTCGGAACAGAGCGGCGGGATTATTAATCTTCTCAATCTCAACAAAGGGGGAGGACAATAAAATGGAATCGAAAAATATAATAATAATTGTCGCGGTTATTGCACTATTAATTTTATTAAACATGTCGGTTTACACTATCGACCAAACAGAACAGGTTGTTGTTCTGCAGTTTGGAGCAATAAAAGAGGTAATACAAGAGCCGGGTCTTCACTTTAAGATACCGTTTCTCTGGAATATCGAGGTTTTTGAAAAAAGACTGTTGGAATACGATGCGCCGGCGAGGGAGATAATAACACAGGATAAGATAAGGTTGTTGGTGGACAATTATGCGAGATGGAAAATTACCGATTTAAAGATATTCCGAGAGAGACTGATAACCGAGAATGCGGCACGAAACAGGCTGGGTGGCATCATCTATTCCGACCTGAGAAACGAACTCGGAAAATACACATTTAGAGAAATTATTAGTGAAAAACGGCAGGAAATAATGGACCGGGTTACAGCGTTGTCAAATACAAAGTTTGATTCTCTCGGAATAAAAATAATGGACGTCCGTATTAAACGCGCCGATTTGACAGATGCAAACAAAAATGCGGTTTTTGAGCGGATGAGAACGGAGAGAGTTCGTGAAGCGAATCTTTACCGGTCTGAAGGTGAAGAAGAGGCGCTGAAAATCCGGGCTGAAACCGATAAAGATGCTACGATAATACTGGCGAAAGCATATGAAACTTCGGAAACATTGCGTGGAACCGGTGATGCTGAGGCAACTGCTATTTATGCAAACGCATATTCCAGGGATCCGGATTTTTATCAATTCTGGAAGACGCTCGATGCGTATAAAACAACATTAAAGGACAATACGACCCTTGTCATTCCGCCGAATTCGGATTTTCTGAAATACTTGATGACTATCAAATAGCCTTAGTATTTAAAATCAACCTATTGACACTACATCACCCCCATTCCTTTGAACCCCAAAAAAAAGGGGCAGGCTGGGACTGGGGGTGATTAACTTTGAAATACCAAAAATTTAATTACATAATATTCGGGGAAGCCGATGAGTCAAAAAATGCATTTTCACGGGACGACGATTCTTGGAATTTTGACAAAGGATGAGGTTGCTCTCGGAGGCGATGGTCAGGTCACGTTCGGAGAAACGATCGTAAAAGCAAACACGCGAAAAGTCCGCACAATGTATGATGATACCATAGTCGCGGGTTTTGCGGGAACTGCGGCGGATGCATTTACTTTGTTTGATAAGTTTGAGCAGAAATTAGACCAGTACAATGGCAATTTAAACCGTGCCGCGGTTGAACTGGCGAGGGACTGGCGGACAGATAAATACCTTCGCCGTCTTGAAGCGCTGCTTGGAGTGATGAACTGGGATAACGCCTTTATAATATCCGGCAGCGGAGACGTAATAGAACCTGAAGATGGAATAATCGCAATTGGATCCGGCGGTCCCTATGCCCTTGCCGCTGCGAGGTCGTTATTAAAACATACAAAACTACCGGCGAAAGAGATTGTCCGTGAGGCGCTTAAAATAACCGCCGGAATATGTATATATACAAACAATGTAATTACGATTGAAGAATTGAAATCGAAAAAAGGGTCATCCCCTAAAGTGAAAGGGACAGGCGGAAAAAAATAATGAAAGTAAAAGAGCTTACCCCACGGGATATTGTAAAGGAACTGGATAAATATATAATTGGACAGCAAAATGCAAAAAAATCGGTGGCTATTGCGCTCCGCAACCGCTGGAGACGCCAACAGGTCCCTGAAGATTTG
>JADFON010000477.1 GCA_022562855.1 Candidatus Zhuqueibacterota bacterium
ATGGGCGATAGCAAGGGTAACAAGGCTGTCCATACCCCCGCTTACAAGGACTACAGCTTTCGCTTTTGGTTTTACTGTATGGCGCACCTGAGCTCGTTACAGGTTCTTCCAAAACAAATATGTTTTTTTATAATGAACAGGATTCCGTCAGCTTGGCTGATTTCGCTGTACACTGAGTAATATGTCAATTGTCACGGCGCTACGGAATAAAACTCACGGTCAATACCGGAAATTCAAGAAAAACATTCAGCTTTTACGGGTAGCACAGAGTGGCTATTCGAGTATCTCCAGTACCAGTTTCTTACCGCCTTTTGCGCCAACCGCACTCAATAGAATTCGGAGAGCCTCAGCCGTTCTTCCCTTTTTACCTATGACGAGTCCGACTTCCCCTTGAGCGACTTTCAGTTTCATAATATTGACCCCGTCACCAGTGATTTCTGTGACCTCGACTTCTTCCGGAGTGTCTACGAGATTTTTTGCTAACGTCTCTAAGAACTCTTTCATTCGACTCCTTTCGTTTGGAATTCGATAGAAAGTCTCGATGGATTATCGTTTAAAACATTGTTCTAAAATCTTAGCCTTTAATGACGGTACGGAGGTCTTCAATAGTATGTAAAGACCAAGGGAATTTTTGAATCCTTGGTGAGAGCGGAAGGAATTGAACCTTCGACCCACGGCTTAAAAGGCCGTTGCTCTACCAACTGAGCTACGCTCCCGCTGTATAGAAGCAATCCCTTATGGCGTTAGCGCGTAAGTCCTCCCTGACGGGACAGGAGGAAAATACTCCCGCCAAGACGGGATAAGTTCCGCAAAGCGGAACTGAAAAATATACCAATATTTTTTCAAAATCAATAGTATTACTTAAGATGTCAACAGAAAATTGTATTTTTCCTGTCGGAACCGACCGATATGATATCTATTGGAACATTCGTAATTTCTTCGATTGTATCCAGATAACGGCGTGCGTTCACCGGGAGGTCACTTATCTTCCTGCATTTAGTTGTCGACTTGCACCAACCGGGCAATTCAATATAAACAGGTTCTGCTTCCAATAGAATTGAGCTTTCGCTGGGGAAATGTTCTATAATTTTATCTTTATACCGGTAGTGGGTACAAATTTTGATAGTATCAAGGGTGTCGAGCACATCCAATTTTGTAATGGCAAATTTGTCTATTCCGTTTACTCGTGCGGCGTACCGCGCTATTACCATATCAAGCCACCCGCACCGCCGGGGTCTCCCTGTGGTTGCTCCGAATTCAGCTCCAAGAGTTCTTACATGCTGACCGAATTCTTCATCAAACTCGGTTGGAAACGGTCCAAAACCGACCCGGGTCGTATATGCCTTCAAAACACCCAGAACTTTATCGATTTTTGTTGGTCCTATGCCAAGACCAACACAGGCGCCGCCGCTAATGGGGTGAGAAGATGTCACATACGGGTATGTCCCGAAATCTATGTCAAGAAGCGTTCCCTGGGCGCCTTCAAGAAGGATATTCTTGTTTTCCTTGATCGCCTCATTAATCAAAAGAGAAGTGTCTGTTATAAATTCGTCTATTTTCCTGTCAAATTCTATATACTCGTTTATGATCTTTTCCGGGTCGAGTTCTTCTTTATCATAAATGTGCTTGAACAATCGGTTTTTGTCATTGATGTTTTTCCTGAGCTTTTCTTTGAGGATATCTGCATCGAGCAAATCGACGATGCGTATTCCCGACCGGGAGTATTTGTCGACATAAGCGGGTCCGATTCCTCTGCCTGTTGTCCCGATTTTTTCTTTGCCTTCTTTTTCTTCCGTGACTTTATCGAGCAGTTTGTGATACGGCATTATCAGATGGGCTCTATGACTGATAAACAACCTGCCCGATACATCGATACCTTTTTTGTTCAGCAGTTCAATTTCCTGCATCAAACCGACCGGGTCGATTACCACGCCGCTTCCGATTATACAGATGGTTTTGGGTTGAAGTATACCCGTCGGAATCTGGTGAAGAATAAACTGGTTTGCGTTGTGCACGACCGTATGACCTGCGTTTGCTCCCCCCTGGTAACGCGCCACAATGTCCATTTCCACGCTTAACAAGTCGACAATCTTGCCTTTGCCTTCATCACCCCATTGAGC
>JADFON010000478.1 GCA_022562855.1 Candidatus Zhuqueibacterota bacterium
GGGGAGAAATCCATTGATATGAATCCAACCATTGCGATAGCTACTACAGATATTGCAACTAGACTTAATGATTTTTTGTTCATCTTCATTTCACCTAATTATACCTGATGTCAATTGCTGTATCATCTACAGTTTGCCCAATCAGTTGCTTACCGTTCACTTTGTTTCGTATGGTGTATAGTAGCATTTATCAAAATCCCCTCGCTAAAATCTGTCCTTTGTTTATTCCGCGTTGAATCATATCCGTGAACACCGAGCTATGTCGCTTTGCCAACTGCTCGAAACTTGCAGCATCTACAGCGTTAATATTGAGCACGACAGTTAATGGTGACCCTGCAGTTGACGGAAGCCCCGCTTGGTCTCCGGACGGTACAAAAATAGCTTTTACTTCGGACAGGATAAATGCAGGGGATATTTTCACAATAAACATCGACGGCACAAACCTTGTAAATCTCACCAATTATTAATTATCCGCGTATTGACCTTATAGAAAAAAATCAAGAAAGGTAATATTGAACTGGGAAATGCGGTCCCGGTAAGATTAATAATTTGGATCTAACCATCCCGCCGTGAATGACGCTTTGGCATATTCCCGCCGCATGTAGGCAATATTTGCAATTGAGATTTGTTTGGGGCAGACAGCTTCACATTCCGCATGATTCGAACAGTCGCCAAATCCTTCCTTATCCATTTGACTCACCATGCGCAACGCCCGGCGCTTTCTTTCAGGATGCCCATGGGGCAGAAGACCGAATTGGGCAATTTTTGCAGCTACAAATAACGATGCCGATGCATTCGGGCAGGCTGCGACACATGCTCCGCATCCGATACAAGAGGCAGCGTCCATCGATTTGTCGGCATGGTCTTTTGCGACAAGGATACTGTTCGCTTCCGGTGCGCTTCCTACATTAATTGATATGTATCCTCCTGCCGCTATAATGCGGTCGAAGGCGCTTCTGTCAACTACCAGGTCTTTTATTATAGGGAACGCTTTCGCCCGGAACGGTTCGATGCTTATTGAATCACCGTCTTTGAAATGGCGCATATGAAGTTGGCAGGCTGCGGTTGCATGCTCTGGTCCGTGAGGGATGCCGTTAATTACCATACTGCACATCCCGCAGATACCCTCCCGGCAGTCATTATCGAATTCTACCGATTCTTCACCATTTGTAACAAGCTCTTCATTCAATACGTCGAGCATTTCAAGAAATGACATATCGTCCGAAACTTCCTTTACGGTATACGTAACCATTTTACCGGGAAGATTCGCATTTTTCTGACGCCAAATGTGTAATTTAAATATCATGTTTCCCTTTATGTACCGCTTGCAGAAGATTTTAATTTTTTATGATTGTAACCGGGTAAAATTAAAATATTCTATTTGTAACTCCTCTGCGAAAGTTCGACGTTTTCAAATTCAAGCGGTTCCTTACAAAGAACCGGCTCTTTTCCTGCGCCTTTATATTCCCAGGATGCAACGTAAGTAAAATTCTTGTCATCACGTTTTGCTTCATGTTCTTCTGTCTGATATTCTTCACGAAAATGGCAGCCGCATGACTCATCGCGGCGAAGCGCATCATATGCCAGTAGCTCACCAAGCTCCAGAAAATCGGCTACTCTGCCCGCGTTTTCCAGGTTTTTACTCAATGTATCGGGGTCTTCAGGAATAGTAACATTCTGCCAGAATTCTTCCCTCAGTTTTGGAATTTCACTGAGCGCATGTTTTAGACCTTTTACATTTCGGGACATACCGACATAATCCCACATGATTTTTCCAAGCTCACTGTGAAATTGCGTTACGGTTTTATTTCCCTTGACCGACAATAGCTTATTTACTTGTTCTTTGGTCAGGTTCACCGATTCCTGAAATGCCTCATGACCGGTTGAAACGGGGGAGAAATTGGTATTGGCGACGTAATCGCCTATCGTAAACGGAATGACAAAGTATCCGTCGGCTAATCCCTGCATCAAAGCGCTTGCTCCGAGACGGTTGGCGCCATGGTCCGAAAAATTCGCCTCACCTATGACGAAAAGTCCGGGAATTGTGCTCATGAGATTATAATCAACCCACAGACCGCCCATAGTATAATGCACCGCCGGATATATTCGCA